>JBEKSH010000247.1:0-6007 GCA_049517235.1 Roseiarcus sp.
TTCAGTTAAAATCCCTTTACATTCATTTACCTTTTGTTAACCTCGCTCATCGGTCAGCGGTGAGTGAGTTCTTGAATGGACGCGAGCGTCGGCGGTACGACCTCCCGATTTTCGGATCGGGTGCTCCGGTTGCTCGAGAGAGTTGAGCATCGTTGCGCCGAGACGCGCGCCGAAAAAGAGGCGGTCTATCGGCTTCGATACGAGGCTTATATCCGGCAAAGGTTAATCGAGCCGCGCGCCGACGGCCAACTCTATGATGAAGAGTACGACGACGCCTCGAACGCCTGGATCACGACGACGTTCATCGATGGCGAATTGGCCAGCACGGTGAGGGTTAACTTGGCCGTCGATGAAAATGGGGCGCTTCCTTCTCTTAGCGTCTTTTCCGACGTGATCATGCCTCACCTTCGAATGGGTCGCGTAGTCGTAGATCTGACGCGCCTCGCAGCGCGGCTTGAGCTTGCCAGAAAATTTCCGGAGCTCCCCTATATCGCGCTGCGGCCTGCGTGGCAGGCGGCGGAATATTTCGAAACCGATTGGGCGGTCGCCAATGTTCTTCGGCAGAATCTGGCTTTCTATCGACGCACGTTCGGCTACGCGTTGTGGAGCGAACCGCGCGACTATCCGTACGCCAATTGCAAAACCTCTTGCATTGGCCTCGATTTTCGCGCCGTGAAAGAGCGCGTCGAGGCGCGCTATCCCTTCTTTCGTTCCACATCGGCCGAGCGCGGGGCTCTGTTCAGCCGTTCGGCGGGCCGGCCCAGTCCTCTATTGAATTTTCCTGAAGGCCGGCTTCGCGTACCTGCGGGGTGAGGACGTTACGTCTGCTGGTCTGGCGAGGACTGATACCAACGGCGGGAGGAAATTCTAGGCTCGAGGGGCTGATTCCACGACAGGAAGGCAACGCCATGAAGCAAAGAAATTCATTTGAGCTGCAATTTTCTGCACTTTGGTCAAGCTGGGTTTTGCGAACGGGTCAACTGCGCCAACGCTGACGATGCCGTCAAAGGCGCCTCGCGGTTCGAAATGCTGATAACTCCGCAGTGGGATTTCGACGCGCGGGGTAGCTTGGCGGGTGAGGTAGTGGTACTGATCCTTGCTCGACGTCAATGCCTCGACGTCAATCCGGTCGCGACCTCAACATCGAAGGCGTCGACTGCGTATCGCACCAATGTTCCCCGCCCGCATCCGATGTCGAGGAGCCGCATCCCTGGCCGCGCGGCGCCGGCGTTCAGAGGGTAGCGAGGCTTATCCTCTTGCGCCGGGGTCCCATCCGTCCGGCGCCACCGCGTCCGAAACCCCGTCCTCAAAGCGGGCCGCCGCGCATGTCATCGTTTTGCCGAGCCACAATCGGAAGAACTCCGACCCGGCGTCTTAACGAAACCGAATGGCGGCGGGTCAAGCGCCAGAAAGGCCTTTGCGACTTTGTTCATCCGTGTTCATCGCCTTACGCCCCTAAGATCGCGTTCAACCGATCAATGACTTCTCCCAACGACGCGTCCGCGTCGATGAAGTCCTCGGGAAGTTCGACATCGCTGGCCAGCTCAAGCTCCTCCAGCAGCGTGAGCTTTCCGAGGGAATCAAGGCCGATATCCTCGAGACGAGTATCGGCTGTAAGCTCGACATCGGCTGCGCTGCTCGGCAGATCGCCTTCTGACACAAGCCGCTTTATCAACGCAACGAGATCGGCGAAATCAAACGGTTTGGACGAGAGCGACGGATGAGGCGTCGGCATTGTCATACTTCCCCGCTAGAAAAAGCTCCCGTGCTTCGTTACGCCTCAGCTTGCCGCTGGACGTTCTCGGAATCGCGTTCAGGCCCACAAAGCGCAACGCGTCGATTTGGACGCCAACGTCGAGAGCTACCGCGGAAACGACCCGCTGGACGAGTTGATTGTCTTCATGGCGTGACACCCGATCTTCGACCAGAACGACGATCTCCTCCTTGCTTCGCTCCGGGCGCAGATACGAGAACGCGGCCGCACGCCCCGTCTTGAGCCCGAGCGTCTGCTCAACAACCCACTCGATTTCCTGGGGCGCGACGCCCACGCCAGCCCGTTTCACTAAGTCTTTGGTACGGCCGATGACAAAAATCTGTCCCTCGAATAAGAAACCAAGGTCGCCCGTATCAAGCCACTCATGCGCGGAGCGTCGATCGAGGTGTCCGAAGTATCCCTCCGTCACGCTGGGGCCGCGAATGAGAATGCGCCCCCGAACGCCTTCGCCGACCATATTTCCAGCTTCATCCGCAATGCGAACTTCCATGTTCCGGTTCGGCGATCCGCAGCTGACAACTTCGATCGCCCCCGGAGAGGGTCGTTCACATACGGCGACCTGACCCGTTTCGCGCAGCAAAACGCTGTCGATTGCAAGAGTGAGGCGCGGCTGCCCGGCTTGTCCGTTGGACACCACGACAACCGATTCGGCGAGACCATACGTGCCCTGCAACACATTCTCCCGCAAGCCAGCCTGTCGGTAGACGTTTTCGAACGCCAACAATTGAGATGGGAAGATCGGTTCGGCGCCCACCCAGGCGTAGCGCCAACTGGAAAGGTCAAGTTTCCTATTTCGCAAGGCCGGGCGCTTGGCCAACAGCTGGAACGCGAAAGGAGGAGCAGGAGATAAAGTGCCTCTGAACCGATCAATCGCCTCCAGCCATATAGCGGGACGTCGACCAAAGCTTTCGGTGGGGATGAGGACGAGCGACAGCCCGTAAAACAGCGAAAGAAGCAACGCCACCAGGCCCATGTCATGGTGCAATGGAGCCCAGGACACCATCACGTCCGTCGGTTTGACCTGGATCTTTTCGCCGATGCCGACAATGTTGTCTGCCAGTTGCGCATGGCGAACGATTACCCCTTTCGCTGATGCGTCGGTGCTACCAGACGTGAATTGTATGAAAGCAAGGTCGTCAGGCTGGCAATGGAACGTGTTTGCCGACCCGGAGAAGCGATGATCGGGAAACTCGACCAACAAAATTCTGGCCGATGGAAATCGGGACTGGTCGATTATGTTCGCGCTGCTCGCTGCGACAAGGACTACCTTGGGCTGAAGGGCGTCCAGAGCTTGATACAGCCTCTGAATGGCTATTTTCGAGCCGCCGCTGCCGACGGCCCAAGGAAGCATCGAGAATGCCGCCCGTGCGTGCCATGAAGCGAGGATGGCGATAATGCTCGCAGGGCCAGTCGGCATCAGAATCGCCGCTCTGTCGCCGCTGCCAATTCCAAGTGCTTTCAGTCGGTGCGCGAGACTGATCGCGCTTGTGACCAACTCGGAGACGGCAGTCGTTATTTCGGGGCCGTGCATGCCCCCAAGGACCGTCACTGAGTTCTGCTGCGGTCGCAGCAACCGATCACAAAGCAGCGCGTCATGCATTTGCACAGGTATTGCATTCCTCCAACGGATCGCGGGGCTGGTCTTGAAGAGGCGAGGCGACACCCCGCCCAGATTCTTTCACAACCATGCCACAATATCGCCCTCGCCACCATTGCTGAGCAGCGCCAAGCCTTCTATCGACGCGTGTTCGGCTGCGCGCCATCGCGCCAACCGCGCGACTATCCGAACTTCAGCCGCAAGGTCACGAGCATGAGACTCGGTATTCGCGCCGCCAAGGAGCGCGTCGAGGCGCGCTCTCCGTTCTTCCGTTCGACGCGGGCCGAGCGCAATGCTCCGTTCAGCCTTCGCGCGGCGCGCCGCCACGTTCGCCTGGAGCCCGCTGACGAACAGCAACAGCGCCCGTTGAAAATGCGCGATTTGGCGTCAGCCGAGCGCACAGTCGTTGAACGGCGAAGCGGACGCCGTTCGCCGCGGCGCGCGCAAAACAGTTGGTTCTCTGCCGTCATTTTCCGAATCCGCGTAATAGGCGCGCTTTGCCGCGTACATGGCGGCGTCGGCCCCGCGCACGACCGCCTCGAGGCGTTCCCCCGGCTGGCTGGTCGCCGCCCCCATCGCGAAACTGAGCGCGCTGCCCGAATAGAACTGATTGTTGAGCGCCAGCAGTTTGGCGATGTTGTCGATCATCTCTTCGCCGTCGCGCTGATCGCTCCCCGGCATCAGGACGGCGAATTCGTCGCCGCCGATTCGCGCGGCGTGGCGCGGCTTCTCGACCAGCTTGGCCAGAACCTCGCCGGCGCGACGCAGCAATTCATCGCCGGCGGCATGGCCGAGCTGATCGTTGACGGCCTTCAGATCGTTGATGTCGAGGATGATGACGGTGACGGGCGCGGGCCCGTTGCGCTCCAGCCGGTTCAGCTCATCGACGTAGAAGGAGCGATTGTGGAGCTTGGTCAGGACGTCGTGTTTGCCCAGATATTCGAGATAGGCCTCGGCCTTCTTGCGCGCGGTGATGTCGGTCAACGCGACCTGAACCAGCGACCAATCGCTCTCGCGGCCGGGGAGCACGGAAAATTGCAGATGAAGGTGCAAAATGCCGCCATCGAGCGAATAATTGACCACTTCGCGCTGCTGAAAAAGCTTTCCGTGCCACAGATCGATCAATTGCTCGCGGAACGGCTGCGCCATGGCGTCGCGAAACACGTCGCGAAGGCGGCGCAGCAAAGTCTGCTTGTCGGCCGCTCCGAACAGGGTAAGCGTGTGGTTGTTGACGTCGATCACCCGAATTTCGCTCATGCAGCGCTGAACAAATTCCGGATGCACGTCGGTGAACACGCGAAAGTCGTCGATTCCGCGCTCGCGCACCTCCTCCAGCAGCAGCTTGACCTTGCTGAAGTCCTCCACCCAAAGCGAAATCGGGGAATGCTCGAATAGGCCGCGCGAATAGTCCTCGCTAAGCGCCAGCAGCCGGCGCGCGCCCTCGCGCTCGGTCACGTCCTCGACGGCGATCAGAACGCGTTCCCAGCTCGCCTCGTAACCGGGCAGCAGGCTCCCGTTGAGCTGGATATCGATTCGGCGTCCCGACAGCGAATAATTGACGCCATTGCTGACGAACCCGCCCCTGCCGTCCCACAGTTGCACGAGTTCGTCGACAAGGTTGACCAGCATTTCGTCGCGAAAGATGTGGCCAAGGTTGGCGACAAGATGAGCCAGGTCGTCAGCCTCGAACAGCGACAGCGTCCGGCGATTGACCGTGACGACGCGCATACGGCTGACGCACGCCCTGACGCGATCCTGATCTTCGGCAAGATGGACGCGCAAGTCCTTGACGCCCGCCCGTCGCCATTCGTCAAACAGCGCCTTGACGTCGCTGTAATCCTCAAGCCAGAGCGAAACCGGCGCCGCTTCGAACATGCTCGCGTCGTCGCCAAAGCGGCTGGCGGCGCAGGAAATTGACCCATGGTCGGCGAGAAACTGCATCGAGCGCCTGTATTGCCGCGCGAAAGCGACGAGGAAGGGAAGGCCGCCATGGCCAATTCCGGAATGTTACATCAACCAACCTTACGAAAGGTAAGCGACAAATCGCGACGCTCGCGGGCGCGGCCGAAGCGACCGCCCGCCGAGGCGCCGGGGGCGGAGAACGACTGGCCGAGAGGCTGTCCCGGCGCCGCCTCGCAGGCCGCCCTCCTCACGTGGTCCGCGCGGGCGCGAGGATCGCCCTGAAGTCGTTGACGTTGGTGCGCGTCGGGCCGGTGACGATCAGGTCGCCCAAAGCCCAGAATACGGAATAGGCGTCGTTATTGGCGAGATGCCGCACGACATCCAGGCCGGCGCTCGCCGCGCGCGCCAGCGTATCGGGCCCGACGATCGCGCCGGCGTTGTCTTCGCTGCCGTCGATGCCGTCGGTGTCGGCCGCGAGCGCCCAAATGTCGGCGCGCCCGCCAAGCGCGATGGCGAGGCTGAGAAGAAACTCGGCGTTGCGCCCCCCGCGTCCGTTGCCGCGCACGGTGACCGTCGTCTCGCCCCCGGAGATGATCGCGCAAGGCGGCTCCGAAGGCTGGCCGAACCGCGCCGCCTGCAGCGCGATGCCAGCGTGAACGATGCCGCAGTCGCGCGCTTCGCCTTCAATCGCATTGCCGAGGATCATCGGCGTAAAGCCCGCCGCGCGCGCCACC
>JBEKSH010000248.1:0-5235 GCA_049517235.1 Roseiarcus sp.
CGATCTGTGCCAATGGGTTTTCGAGGAGTTTCGGGTCATTGTGGCCAAGCAGACCCTGAGCCGCGAGCTGCGCGCCATGGGCTATCGCAAGCTGTCGGCCCGTCCGCGCCATCACGCCCAGGTTGAAGGTGCGATTGAGGAATATAAAAAAACTTCCCCGCGCGCTTGGATGAGATCGCGCGAGAGAAGGGCGTCGATCCGGCCTCAATAGAAGTCTGGTTCGTCGACGAAGCGCGCATCGGGCAGAAGAACAAGACCACGCGGCGCTGGGCCAAACGCGGCACAAGACCCTCGGCCCCGCACGATCAGCGCACCGCCTCGACCTATATCTTCGGCGCCATCTGTCCCAAGGACGGCAAGGGCGCAGGGCTTGTCCTTCCCGTCTGCAATATCGAGGCGATGAACCTGCACTTGGCCGAAATCGCCACCGAGGTGGCGCCAGGCGCGCTCGCCGTGCTCCTCGTCGATCAAGCAGGATGGCACATGTCGCACCGCCTCGTCGTGCCGCCGAACATCACCCTCCTGCCGCTGCCGCCCAAATGTCCGGAACTCAACCCAACCGAAAACATCTGGCAGTTCATGCGCGACAACTGGCTATCCAACCGGATATTCAAATCCTACGAGGATATTGTCGATCACTGCTGCGAGGCGTGGAACAAACTCATCGATCAGCCCTGGCGCATCATGTCCATCGGGATGCGCGATTGGGCCCATGGGTCATGAGCAGCGAGTCTTGGTATCAACCCCAAAGTCCAACGCGGGCCCGCCGTGCTGCTCATTGCGCATCACTCGTCATTCGCCGCGCTGAGTTTGTTGCGCATTCAAGCAGGTGAACATCGCGCAAGCACGCGAAGGCTATGGACAAGGAAGCATTCGAGGCGCACCACGTCCGGGACAAAAAAAAGGCTGCCGAGAGATAACCGTCTCTCGACAGCCATTGGCCGCGGCGACGTCTGGGGGCAGAAAGCCGCGGAAATATTTTATTACGGCATTGTCACGGGCGCGCTTTGACCTGGATCATTATCGCCCCGCCTTGCTCGACCTCACGCCCAGCCTATCAGGGACGCTGGACCTGATGACCGGCCGCCGTTCGTTTTGAATTCAGTTCTGGCTTGCCATCAGTTGCAGTGCAGGGCGCCGTAATACCCGCGCCAGCAATGTCCGTAACCCCACGGATGATAGCCATAGCCCCGCCAGCCGTAGCCGCGCCAGCCATAACCACGGTAACCGTAACCGTATCTCCACCAGACTTTGTCGACCTGCGCGGACGCGACCGGCTGTTCCAGGGAAGGTCCAGAAAGACTGAAGGCTGACGCCGGACTCATAGAGAGCGCGAGCATTGTGGCGGCGGCAAGGGCGGCAATTGCAGCGGTTGCTAAAATTCGTCCTGACATCGTTATCTCCAATTCTGTTCGCGCACCTACATCGAAGCATAGGCCGAATGACCGACGACACAAATACTCGTTCACTGCTAAGGTGAATCGCGAATTTGATCGAAGGCCTTGCTGGCGCGCCGGCGGAAATCGCGCCGGCGGCCGATTTCAAAAAAGCGTTGAGTTCAATCAGTTGCAGACCCGATGGCCATAACGGTCGATCCAGCAATGGCGATAGCCGGGATGCCCATAATAGGCGGGATGCCCATAATAGCCGGGATGGCCATAATACCCGGGGTGGCGATAGCCGGGTCCGCCGATGCAGGCCCCTAGAGGCCCTATATGAGCGCCAACCGCGCACGCTGCCGCCTGGATGTCAGGTGTCGGATACGCGCCAGCGGGAGCCGGCAACATCGCGGCCTGGGCCGTCGTAGCGGCTAGAAACATCGTTCCGGCGCCGACAAGTGCGGCCAAAGAACCGCCCATTAATTTACGTGAAAGCATGGTTTTCTTCCTTTGAGGTTTCGCCGCCGGGCTGAGAGAACCACGGCAAACATGAACGGCAGATGAGCGCCCGCTACCGGCTCGAGCTGCCCCTTGCCCGCGACTATGCCTTGGCGGCCGCCAGCATCCGGCCGAGGAGCCAGCTATCTTATTTCTTCCAAGCGGCTTCGTTCTTCTGCTCGTAATCGCCGAACGCTTTCGAAAGGCCGCCTAGAACCTCTGCGGCTGTTTCAAACATTGCTTTGAGCTGCGGTTCATCCACCTTGCCGACGTCCTCCCGCAGATGCGTGATGATTTCCTGCAGCCGCTGCTGCACCTTGTGCGTGTGATGACGCGGGTCGCGAACTGGTTCCTTGACCACAAGCGTAACTCCCATGTTGTGTCGTAACTTATCTTACTGTCGGACGGCCCTTGTCCTTGAAGACATCAAATAAGACCGACGATTCGCCTTCCCGCTTGGTGTCACCCATTCGAGAGGTGGACACGCGAGCGACCCGCCTAAATGCCCCCGTCAGTTTCCAAGAGGCTCCATCGGAACGCCCCCGAGCGACGGCGGAGGATCGATTTCCGCGTCGGTTTACAGCGTCGCAGCCGCGCTATTGTCATTTTGGGCAACCACAACCTTTTTCATCCGGAGATGCGCGGATCGTCTTGTCTTCGTTACTGCTTGCCGCACCTTGCGCCGACTGCCTTGCTCGCCAACCCGACCTCTTGATGGGTAGTGGGGCAGTCTGGGGCCGTATCCCGCAAGAAAAAGCGCGGCAGCGCCCCTTTCGACGGCCTCGGCCACCTCGGACTCAAGCGTATTGACCTGCAAATTGAGTTCGGCGGCGACAGCGGCCAGACCGATCTCGCGGCAAAGACCGGACGAGTCTGGGGGATTGGCGGGAAAGTCTTGACGCATGGGACAGACTCCAAGAATGGGGAGGGGCGATATTCCAATAGCGCCATCCTACCGAGCGCAGACGCCGATACGGTAGCCTCGGATTCTACGTATAAACGCGCGAATTATTCAATCTGGCCGAGCGTAGGTATTTTCCGAACCTACCCCAGCTCCGCCGCGCCCACTATGGTCTCAGCAACAGAGCCGAACGCGAGAAGGCTCGAAGCTTGTCGCACGTCGCGATGAAAACCCACGGAGAGCATAGCATCATGGACAAGAACAGGATCATCGGCTCCGCAAAGGAGCTCAAAGGCGCGGCAAAGGAAGCCATCGGCAAGGCGACAGGCGACGCCAAGCTGCAGGCCGACGGCAAGACGGACCAGGCCGAAGGCAAGCTTCAGAATGCGATCGGCGGTGTCAATGACGCCCTGCGAGCACTGAACAAGTAGCCGACAGTCCCTGCCTTTGTCGGAGCGATAAGGTCGCCGTCAGCCGAGGTTATGTCGATTTGCAGAGGGTTCGCCAAAGGAGGCACCATGGACACGACAACGCTTCTGATCATGGTCACCGTCTTGCTCTTACTTGGCAGTGGCGGCTGGTACGGCCGCGGACGCTGGTTCTAGACTGTTCCTGCCAGAGCCCCGCCCGAGTTCAGGTTTAGGACATGACTTACTCGGAGACCGAAACCGCGTCGACCGCAGAGCCGCTGGCGGAGATGCCTCTGCCCGCCGATCCGAAGACCATCTTCCTTGGCGGATTGTTCGCTCTGGCGGCGCTGACGGCTGCCTATGTCGCGGGCGAGATCGTGCTGCCATTGGTCTTCGCCTTCACCCTCAAGCTCCTGTTGCAGCCAATCTTCCGCATCCTGGAGCGCCTGCACATTCCTAGAGCGCTCGCGGCGCTGGTGCTCATCCTCGCATTGTTCGGAACGATCGTCGGTCTGGGCACGGCAATTTCGGGACCAGCTGGCAACTGGGCGGCCAAGCTTCCGGAAGGCATTCCTCGGCTTGAGGAACGTCTGAGTTTCCTGCGAGCGCCCATCAACACGCTGCAACAGTTTGTGCAGGAGGTAGAGAATCTCGGAGCGACGGGGGCGCGACGGGATGAAGCCGGCCCATTGGGAGGCGCAGCTCTCATAGCCGCCGTATTCGCAGGCACGCGGAGCTTCGCCAGTGGCCTATTCACGACGGTGCTGTTTCTGTACTTCCTACTGGTGTCGGGCGACACCTTCCTGCGCCGGCTCGTAGAGATACTGCCGCGCTTTAGCAGCAAGCGGCAGGCGGTCGACATCTCGCAACAAATCGAGAGCGATATCTCCGCCTATCTCCTCACGATTACGATCATGAACGCTGGAGTCGGCATCGCCACGGCCCTGGTCATGTGGCTCACCGGAGTTGGCGACCCAATTCTCTGGGGCACCGTCGCCTTTTTGCTGAACTACGCGCCGATCCTCGGCCCTTCCTTAGGCGTAGTGATCTTTCTCCTCGCCGGCCTATTGACAATCGACACGCTCTGGCAGGCGCTTCTCCCCGCAGCGCTCTACCTAGCAATTCATATGATCGAGGGCGAGACGGTAACGCCGATGCTTCTGGCGAGACGGTTCACTCTCAATCCGGTTCTCGTCATTCTCTCGCTCGTCTTCTGGTTCTGGATGTGGGGTATTCCCGGCGCGATCCTCTCCGTGCCAATGCTGGCCATTGCCAAGATAGTTTGCGACCGGCTTCGACCGTTTGCCGCGCTTGGCCATTTTCTTGAGGGATGAGAGCCGGCCATTCGCAATCAGCCGCCACTTGATGCCCGCCCCTTCAAGGCAATAACCCACGTGGGCCTTCGCGTCTCCGAGGCCGTCGGAGACGCCAGGGAGAAGATCGCTAGCACGGCCACCGACGCGCAGAACCGTGTTCGCGCGGCGAGCGGCGAAATCGAGGCCAGTATCGAGCGCAATCCGTTGATTGCAGTGCTGATCGCTTTCGGCGTCGGAATGTCGCTAGTGCACTGACGCGGACATAGGATTCACAAGCGCTGCGGCGTGTGCGAGTCTGGCTTCATGGCCCAGACCGTCAATGTCATTGTTCCTCCCGAAGATCGCGAGCGTTTGCTTGTCATCGCCAGCGATCGCAATCGTCGGCTCAAACATATTCAGCGTGCGCGGATCATTCTGTTTTCGGCCGAACGGTTGCCGGTCCTGGAAGTGGCTCGCCGCGCCTGCGTCAGCCGACCGGCGGTCTGGCGCTGGCAGCAGCGATATGGCGAGGAAGGGGTGGAGGGTCTTTTGCGCGACAAGACGCGCAAGCCCGGCCGCGCGCCGCTCTCCGCCGAGGTCGTCGCCAAAGTGCTGGCGCTGACCTGCTCCGAACCGCCCGATGAAGTCACCCATTGGACGGGCCGCGCCATGGCCAAGGCGGTCGGCATTTCGCTGCGCGCCGTCCAGCGCTTGTGGGACGCGCATCGTCTCCAGCCGCATCGCCTGCGCAC
>JBEKSH010000249.1:0-5219 GCA_049517235.1 Roseiarcus sp.
CTGCATGATGATGGAGGGCGCGGGATTCGAGGTGTTCGACATCGGCATCAACAACGGCGTCGAGAAATATCTCGAGGCGATCGACAAGCACCAGCCCGAAATTCTCGGCATGTCGGCGCTGCTGACCACCACCATGCCGTATATGAAAGTGGTCATCGACAAGCTGAAGGAAAAGGGCGTGCGCAACGACTATATCGTGCTGGTGGGGGGCGCGCCTTTGAACGAATCTTTCGCGCAGGCGGTCGGCGCCGACGCCTATTGCCGCGACGCCGCCGTCGCGGTGGAGACGGCCAAAGCCTTGATGGCGCGCCGCCAGGGGTCCGACCAGGCGCGCGCCCTGGCGTAGATCGTCATTGCGTCGCTCGGCTCGCAATGACGCCTGCGCGGCTTCAGACGGAGCGCAATTTGTGAGCGACAGCGCGGCCAGCATACTTGAGATCGAAGGCGAGGCTCAGCTTCGCGGCCGCGCTGGCGCGCGGACGCTGGTCATCGCTTGCGGCGCGCTCGCGCGGGAAATCGTCTGCCTCCAGCGCGGGCCGCTCGCCCATTTCGACGTGACCTGCCTGCCCGCCAAGCTGCACAACAGGCCCGAACGCATCGCCGGCGAAGTGCGCCGCAAGATCGCCGAGAACCGCGCCCGCTACGACGCGATCGTCTGCCTCTATGGCGATTGCGGCACGGGCGGCGCGCTGGACCACGTGCTGCGCGAAGAAGGCGTGGCGCGGATCGAGGGCGCGCATTGCTACGAGTTTTTCGCCGGCGCGACGGACTTCGCCGAAATGATGGCGCAGGAGCCCGGGTCGTTCTTCCTCACCGACTTCCTGGTCCGCCATTTCGATCGCCTGGTGATCGCCGGTCTGGGGCTCGATCGCTTCCCGCAATTGCGCGACGACTATTTCAGGCATTACCGCCGCCTCGTCCATCTCGCGCAAATCGAGGACGCCGAATTGACCGCCAAGGCGCGGGTGGCGGCCGAACGGCTGGGTCTCGAATTCGAGCGCCGCTTCACCGGACTTGGCGGCGTCGAGAAGTTCCTCGCGCCCTTGAACCGGACCGCCGCGTCGCAGCCGAGCCCGCCATGGCCAGTCTGACCATCCTCTATTGGCGGGACATTCCCAGCCAGGTCGTCGTCAAGGCCGGCCGCGCTTCGGCCAAACGCGAATTGCCGGAACGTTTCATCCGCGCCATCGACGCCGCCGCGATGCGCGCGGGCGCCGCCGCGACCGACGATTATCTCGCCGGCTGGCGGCGCGGCGACCCCAGCCCCTGCGGCGACGATCTGGAGGCCGAGGCGAGCGCAGCGGCCGCGCGCATCGAGGCCGAATACGACAATCACCGGCTGGCGCGGCTCGCCAGGCACGATGGGCGCGAGGTCTAGCCCTTGAACCTCGCGCTGACGCCCTCCGCTTTCGAGCCGCGCGGCAAACGCCCGCCGACCGCGCGTGGGTGGCGGCTGCGGCTGTGGAGCGTTCGCCATGCGCGGGGGCTGGAGCGCGCTGATCGCGCGTTCGAGAAGACCCTGCTCACGGCCGCGCCATTGCTCGCCCGCATCGACTACTGCTGGCTCGAGCGGCCCGTCGCCTTCGTCGAGCGCCATGTGAAAGGCGCCTTGTTCGATTGCCGCATGTGCGGCGATTGCATCTTGTCCTCGACCGGCATGTCCTGCCCGATGAACCGCCCGAAGGCGTTGCGCAACGGTCCGTGCGGCGGGGTGCGCGCCCACGGCTGTTGCGAGGTCTATCCCGACATGCCCTGCGTCTGGGTTCAGGCCTATGAAGGCGGCCGGCGCATGAAGGAGGGCGCGCGCATCGCCCTGGCGCAGCCGCCGCTCGACCACCGCCTGAAGGGTGCTTCGGCCTGGCTTCGCCTCGCGCGGCGGCGCGCGCCATGACGGCTGGCGCGCCCCATCCGCACGATATCGGCGTCGATCCGGCCGCGCCGCTCATCGAATTGCCGGGCCATTCTTCGCGCGGGCGGCTGGAGCGCGTGCTGCGCCGCGGCGAGTTCGCCGTCACCGCGGAACTCAATCCGCCCAATTCCGCCGACCCGGAGGACGTCTATGCGCGCGCATATTTTCGAGGGCTGGGTCGACGCGATCAACGCCACCGACGGCTCGGGCGCGCACTGCCACATCTCGAGCGTCGCCATTTGCGCGCTGCTGACGCGGGTCGGTTACTCGCCGATCCTGCAGATCTCCTGCCGCGATTACAATCGCATCGCCATCCAGGGCAACGTGCTGGGCGCGGCGGCGCTGCAGGTCGGCAACATCCTGTGCCTGACCGGCGACGGCGTGCAATGCGGCGATCATCCCGAGGCCAGACCAGTGTTCGATCTGGATTCGATCGCGCTGCTGGCCGTCATCAAGCCCATGCGCGACGAGGGCCGGTTCCTGTCGGGGCGCAAGATCACCACGCCGCCGCGGGTCTTCATCGGCGCCGTCGAAAATCCGTTCGCCCCCCCCCCGCGCGATTTTCGCGCCGTCCGGCTCGCCAAGAAAATCGCCGCCGGCGCCCAGTTCGCGCAGACGCAATATTGCTTCGACCTGCCGCTGTTCCAGCGCTTCATGAACCAGGCGCGCGACCTCGGGCTCGACGAGAAATGCTTCATTCTGGCCGGCGTCGGCCCGCTCGCCTCGGCCAAGGCCGCGCTTTGGATGCGCGCCCATGTCGCGGGCGTCCACATCCCCGACGCGGTGATCGAGCGGCTGCGAGGCGCCAGGGATCAGAAGCGCGAGGGCAAGCGCATCTGCATCGAAATGATCCAGCAATTGCGCGAGACCAAGGGCGTTTCCGGCGTCCATGTGATGGCCTACCGCCAGGAGCAGACCGTCTCGGAAATCGTCCACGAATCGGGCGTGCTGAAAGGCCGCGCGCCGTGGCGGCGCGACTTCATCCCCAAGATGCAGGCCGTCGAGAGTTTGGGGGCCGGCTGACGGCGCCCTCCTGCTAAAGGCTGATATCATTGACACCCGCGTCATTGCGAGCGAACGACAGGGAAGTATCGATCCATGACCGAAACGCGCATCTCCTCGGCGACTAGGGAAGTCGTCATCGGCTTCGAGCGCCGCTTCGTGATGATCGGCGAGCGGATTAATCCGACCGGGCGCAAACTGCTCGCCGCCGAAATGGCGCAAGGCGACTACAGCCGCGTCGCCGCCGACGCGCTGGCGCAGGTCGAAGCCGGCGCCCAGATGCTCGACGTCAACGCCGGCATCCCGATGGCCGACGAGCCGCGCATCCTCGCCGAATGCGTCAAGCTCGTGCAGGCGACGGTTTCCGCGCCCCTGTCGATCGACAGTTCGATCGTCGAGGCGCTCGAGGCCGGGCTCGCGGTCTACCAGGGCAAGCCGCTGGTCAATTCGGTGACCGGCGAGGAGGAGCGGCTGGAGCGAGTGCTGCTGCTCGTCAAGAAATACGGCGCGGCGGTGATCGCCATTTCCAACGACGAGACCGGCATATCGGAAGATCCCGACGTGCGTTATCAAGTGGCCAAGAAGATCGTCGAGCGCGCCGCCGATTTCGGCATTCCGCGCCATGACGTCGTCGTCGACCCGCTGGTGATGCCGGTCGGCGCCATCAATGACGCGGGGGCCCGGCTGATCCATCTGCTGCGCCGCCTGCGCGAGGAAATGAAGGTCAACACCTGCTGCGGCGCCTCCAACTTCTCGTTCGGCCTGCCCAACCGGCGCGGGCTCAACGCGGGCTTCCTGCCGATGATGATCGGCGCGGGGCTCACCTCCGCCATCATGAACCCCCTTCACGCGGAAGACCGGCAGGCGATCCTCGGCGCCGACGTCGTGATGGGCCATGATCCCAATTGCGGCGCCTGGATTCGCCAAAATCGCGAAGCTTCGCCCGACGGCGAGGCCGCGGGAGGGCGGCGCGAGGGCGGACGCCGGCGGGCGCGGACCTGAGACCTTGAGCGAACATCTCGTCGTCTTCACGCCATCGGGCAAAAGGGAGCGGCTGGCCGACGGGTTGAGCATCCTGGAGGCCGCGCGCAAGCTCGGCGTCGACCTCGATTCGGTGTGCGGCGGGCGCGGTATTTGCGGGCGCTGCCAGATCGAAGTGGCCGAAGGCCGGTTCGCCAAGCATGGCGTGACCTCGGCGCCCGATCACGTCACGCCCTGGAACGCCGTCGAGCAGCGCTATGTGGAGGCGCGCGGCGCGCTCGGCGCGGGGCGCCGTCTCGGCTGCCAGGCGCGCATCCGCGGCGATCTCATCGTCGACGTGCCCGCCGATTCGCAGGTCCACCGGCAGGTCGTGCGCAAGCGCGCCGAAGCCCACCCGATCGTCGTCGATCCCGTCGTGCGCCTCTATTATGTCGAGGTTCGCGAGCCCGACATGCGCGACCCGTCAAGCGATCTGCGCCGCCTGCAAACGGCGCTGACGGAGCAGTGGGGCGTCGGCGAGACAGCGGCCGATCTGAGCGTGTTGCGCGATCTGCAAAAGACCCTGCGCGCCGGCCATTGGAGGGCGACGGTCGCGCTGCGCAGGGGACGCGACATCGTCGGCCTCGCGTCGGGCTTTCGCGAACGCGCCCTTGGCGTCGCCTTCGACATCGGCTCAACCACGATCGCCGCCCATCTCTGCGATCTGGCGAGCGGCGAAGTCGTCGCTTCCGCGGGCCTGATGAATCCACAGATCCGCTTCGGCGAAGATCTGATGAGCCGCGTCTCCTACGTGATGATGAATCCGGGCGGCGAGGCGGAATTGACGCGAAGCGTGCGCGCCGCCGTCGATTCGCTGATCGGCGAAGTCGTCAGGCAGGCGGGGGTCGCCCGCACCGATATTTTCGAAATCACGATGGTCGGCAATCCGATCATGCATCACCTGTTCCTCGGCCTCGATCCGACCGAACTTGGCGGCGCGCCGTTCGCGCTGACCCTCGACGGCGCCTTCGAGGCGCGCGCGCGCGAATTCGACCTTGAAGTCGCTCCCGGCGCCTTCGTCTACTGCCTGCCCTGCATCGCCGGCCATGTCGGCGCCGACGCGGCCGGCGTGGTGCTCGCCGAGGGGCCGTATCTGCGCGACGAATTGACGTTGCTCGTCGATGTCGGGACCAACGCCGAGCTGGTTTTCGGCAACCGGCGGCGCCTGATCGCCTGCTCCTCGCCGACCGGCCCGGCGTTCGAAGGCGCGCAAATCTCCTGCGGCCAGCGCGCGGCGCCCGGCGCCGTCGAGCGCGTGCGCATCGATCGCCGGACGCTGGAGCCGCGC
>JBEKSH010000250.1:0-5212 GCA_049517235.1 Roseiarcus sp.
GCGCCCCAAGGTGCTGTTTTCGCGCGACGAAGCGGGCGAGCTGCTCGAGCCGATCGAGGAGGTGGTGATCGACGTCGACGAGGAGCACTCGGGCGTCGTGGTGCAGAAAATGTCCGAACGCAAGGGCGAGATGGTCGAAATGCGCCCCTCGGGCGGCGATCGCCTGCGGCTGGTCTTCCATGCGCCGACGCGCGGCCTCATCGGCTATCTCGGCGAGCTTCTGACCGACACGCGCGGCACCGCGATCATGAACCGCCTTTTCCACCACTGGGGCCAATGGAAGGGCGAGATCGCCGGGCGGCGCAACGGGGTCTTGATCTCGAACGAGTCCGGCGAGGCGGTCGCGTATGCGATGTGGAATCTCGAGGACCGGGGGCCGATGATGATCGAGCCCGGCTGGAAGGTCTATCAGGGGATGATCGTCGGTCAGCACACCCGCGACAACGATCTCGAAGTCAACGTGCTGAAGGGCAAGAAGCTCACCAACATCCGCACCCATTCGAAGGACGAAGCGGTCCGTCTCACCCCGCCAATCCAGATGACCCTGGAGAAGGCGCTGCCCTACATCCAAGACGACGAGCTCGTCGAGGTGACGCCGAAGTCGATCCGGCTGCGCAAGGCCCTCCTCGACCCGAACGACCGCAAGCGCTCCGAGCGGGCGAAGGCGACCGAGGGGGCGGCTTAGCCTTAGTGTACGCGGACCGGGATAGAGTTGGCGTAACGCACGTCAGCTTCCGACCCTTTAAATTGGCACCCCAGGACCGCCTTTGTGTCCACTACGAAAGGTCAGAGAACAGGCGTTACCCAAGGCCGTGCAGGCGCGCCAACCTGTTGGCTATTGTGATTTAGCCGCAGCAGGGGCCGCCGGGTAAGTAGGAGCTGGAATTTGCGCGTTTGCGCACGCTTTGTCGAAACCACCGCCGTCCGTCGCTGGTTTCCATACGCCATCGGTGTTGCATATCTGGCCGAAACGTGGGGCCACGCAAATCACCGCGTTCGGCGAGTATTTCACATCGTGATACATGCACTGCGCCGGGGGAATGCCAGGAACGGGAATTTGGGCATTCGCGCATGCTTTTTCGCTGGCGGGCGGTAACCATGTGCCATCTTTGCCACACGTCTGACCGAATTCTGGGGCCACGCAAATCACCGCGTTGGGTCCATAGTTCGCGTCGCGATATGAACAAAGCGGCGGCTTCGTGGGGCCGGCGTCGACGGCTCCCGCCTCGGCCACCATCGATCTTGCCATTAATAAGGTCGCAAAAGCAGCCGAGGCTCGAAACATTGTCAGCGCAATCCGGTCCATAGTTGGTAGCTCCCCAGCGAATCGCACAACCTCTTTCCGAAACGTCAATCCGCAACTCGGACCGATATTGGCGCATTCAGGTCGGACGGAGTTATGTTCAGGTTCCTAAGCATGACAGCGATGTCCATGAGCATTGACGTATGCGTCGCTTCCATTGGCACGCAATACGCGCTTCCCTGGAAGTGCGCCGAGGCGTAACACCCTGTGGATGGGCCGTTCATGTCTAAAATAGACAGGTAAGGTCCTCCATTATATATTTTCCTTGCCGATTCTGAGTCGTATGCCAGAGCGCGTTTTCCCTTGTCTCGATTGTACACTTCAAATTTCATGTGATCGCGCACATTATACCACGATCCCAAGTAGCTCATGAATCCGTTTGGCGATCTCAACTCAAACGTTAGATACACGGGCTCAACACCACGAAACTTCCAGGGAAACTCATGCCCTCCGACGGGTATGATTGATGTTCGCGTTGTGGTTATCGTTTTTGACACCGATTTAGTCTTAGTATTGATAACGGCGTCATCAGCTTTGTCGATCTCTGTTGTTCCTGTGACGATTGTTCCGCCAACTGACTGTTTTTTGTCCAGCCCGCAACGGGGTAGGTCCGAACCGATTGGATAATCACCCGTCAAGTTCCCGTTAAAGCAAAATCTTCCGACTGTGACAATATTACTTTGGTTCGCCTGCGCCTGCGCCGGCTGCGGCGCAGGTATCTGCACTAATTCGACGGTGAGCCCACTGTCAATCAAAACGCTAAGTAGATTCAAGAATTTTGCGTAGCTGCATTGACGCTCACCCTCTTTTCCTTTATGAAATAACCACTCGTAGTTGTCCCTTCCACCGATTATTTCGTCGCAAATCGACTGATCTAAATTATTAGAATCCTCTATATTAGCGTATGCCTGGCTTGGATCATTTACTAAGCTAGCAAACGCATGCGGCGTCGATACGGTCTCCAAATCGATTTCCTTAATGAGCGAGTACAAGACCACTTCACGGGGATAATATGTCATCAACCCTGCAATGGTTTTCAGATCTACAGGAGTCAGCATTCCTGCTTGAAAGCTCGTCGTGGCCAATGGCGTTGTAGTATAGCCGCCATTTACTCCGCTCGTAACACTATTGGTAATAGAATAGATATGCTGCGCGGCAGTCTGGGCGGGGCCAATGTTGATCGTCGGAAGACCCGTCGCCAGCGATTCCGATTGCGCACCGGTGATCTGGCTGGCGGGGTTCCAGCTCAACGCTTGATACTGACTTGCACGTATGATGTTTGCCAGCACCTCTTGATTTACGGCGCTCTGAGTATTCAGATTGCCGTCATACGCCCTCGATCCGAACTGATCCACACTGGCGCAGGAAGTCAACGCCAAAGAAAATAACAAGCATGCTGTCCGCAAAACGATAAGCTTCATACCTCGACCTTTGCGTTGCCTGCCCCTTTTGGGATTGAACAATCAGAGGGGCGAATCAGGTTGCGGACACCGATAAAATCTGGCAGCAATCTCCAACAGTGGGAAGGCGAGAACCGGGGAGACGCATCATGGTCCACAGGCATAATCCAAGCCGATATCGCAACGCCTTGAGGTTCGCCGCCGCTTTGTCCTTATTGGGGTCAACCGCATTGCCGAGTGGCGCGTGGTCGTTCGGCGTATCAACGGTAATGCCGCGCAACAACATGATCTTCACTATCCAGTCCAAATTGGATTGGACATCAACGCTCGCAGCAAAAACGACGCTGAACTCCCTCTGCCGAAAATTCGACCCGTCGCTTCCGACACCCTCTCCACATCATAATATTCCAAATCGTGTACTGCCTGCTGAACAAACATTGACGGCGGCGGACGCAAAGGACACCTTGACGGTAATCGGGCAGCTGTCGAACAACAAGAAACCGTGCTTCGTCGCCTCTAATCAAACTATATATACGGTCGATGACTTGGCAAACGGGCTTGATACAGGCTCGCACCACCATCACATTCCCAATATCGAACCTCAACTATTGACGAATGCATCAACTAAAGTTCGTGAGCTTTACGGACAGGCAAAAGCAAGCGTCACTCAATAGCGATGGCAATCATCCAAACACTCTCACCGCGATCATAAACCGCCTCTTCCACAACTGGGGCATTGGAAGGGCGAGATCGCCGGGCGACGGAATGGCGTGCTCATTTCCAACGAAAAGGGCGAGGCGGTCGCCTACGCGATGTGGAACCTCGAGGATCGCGGCCCGATGATGATCGAGCCCGGCTGGAAGGTCTATCAGGGCATGATCGTCGGCCAGCATTCGCGCGACAACGATCTGGAAGTGAACGTCTTGAAGGGCAAGAAGCTCACCAACATCCGCACCCATTCCAAAGATGAGGCGGTGCGCCTGACCCCGCCCATCCAGATGACGCTGGAAAAGGCGCTCGCCTATATCCAGGACGACGAACTGGTCGAGGTGACGCCCAAATCCGTCCGTCTGCGCAAGACGTTTCTCGACCCTAACGAGCGCAAACGCGCGGAACGGGCGAAAACGGTCGACGCGTAGGACGGGCTCTCGAATTTGCCGCGAACGGCGCGGCGAAGCGTTCTCCCGCAAGCGGGAGCAGGCTCTCTTGACCGCCCTTTTGACGCCGCAGTCTGTTGCTCAATATGTTGGCGTGGATGGTCCGGATCGGGTTGGCGGGAGGCGTCGTTGATGGGCAGGCCTGTTCTTGTTCTCGCCGGGCTGTTGGCGCTCGGCTCGCCCGCGCTAGCCGACGGCCAAGCGACGCCCTTGCCGTCACTCGCGTTGGATCCGCAGGCGCCGCCGCCGTCGATCTGGAAAGGCCTCTATGTCGGCAGCGACCTGTTCGTCGTCGGGACCAAGGGTGCGAAGCCGGGCGCCGGCGGGGGCGCCTATATGGGTTATGATCGCCATTTCGACAATAATCTGGTGGTCGGCGTCCAGGCTTCGACCGGATACGCGCCGCTTGTGATCCAGCCAGGTCCGTTCAAGGGCTTTGACTATGCGCAGGCGAGCGCCCGGCTCGGCTATGAGATGGGACGTCTGACGCCTTATCTGACGACGGGCGTCGCGCTGGCCAAGCCCAACGGCGCCCCCGGCGCCGGCTATCTGAGCGCGGCCGATTCCGCCAACAACGTCTTCAACGGCTCGTCGAGTCTCGCCGCGAGCGGCGTTTTCGGCGCGGGCTTCGACTATGCGCTCACCAGCAATACGACCGTAGGGCTCGCCGCTGTCGTCGGCGCCGGCCATGGGTTGATCGCGCCGCCGCCGTGAGGCGGGGTTGCGCTTGTCGACGGCGCCTAGCCGGGGCCCGTCGCGAAACGAAGCGGCGCGCGCCGGCGCCGCCTCGCTCCTCGAACGGTTGCCCACTCGCTCCGGCCGCTGTAGTTGACTCCATCGCCTTTCAAACGACCGGACCCCATGCAAGACATTAGCCGTCGAACGCTACTCGCCGGAATCGCCGCCGCCTCGGGCGCGCGGATCGCCCCGGCCCTTGCGCAGCAGGCCGTCGAACCCGGAAAAGGAGCGTCCACCTTCGGCTATGACGACGTGATCAAACGCGCGCGCGATCTGGCCGGGGCGCCGTTCGATGGCCAGATTCCGCCGCTTCCCGACAGCCTCGCCCGTCTCGATTTCGACGCGTGGCGCGACATTCGTTTCAAGTCCGACAAGCTGTTGCTCGGGCAGCCGGGCGGGCCGTTCCGGCTGGAATTGTTCCATTTGGGCCATCTATATAAGCGGCCGGTGACGGTCAATGTCTTGCGCGACGGACTGCCCGCGCCGGTACCTTATGCGGCCAATCTGTTCGACTACGGACACAACAAGATCGATGGCGGCCTGCCGATCAATCTGGGCTTTGCCGGGTTTCGCCTGCATTACCCGCTCAACGCGCCCCATGTCATGGACGAGGT
>JBEKSH010000251.1:0-5197 GCA_049517235.1 Roseiarcus sp.
TCAGGCTCAAGGTGATGTTGCCGATCGAGCCGAACCCTGAATTGGAAGCCTTTCTCGCCAATTGGGCGCCGGGGCCAGACTACGACCCGCGTCGGGATTTGCAGCCATGATCATCGCCAAGCTGGAGTTTCTTGAACGCGCGCGGCTCGACCGCGAAACACTGGATTTGTGGATCGAAGAGCAATGGCTGATCCCCGCGCGAACAGCGCCGGAACTGGCGTTTTCCGAAGTCGATCTGGCGCGCGCCGAACTGATCCGGGACCTCACGCAGGACCTCGGCGTCAATGACGCGGGCGTCGGCGTAATCTTGAGTCTCGTTGATCAAGTGCACGGCTTGCGAAAGGCGCTGGCCGACGTGCTGCAGTCGATGCGCGAGCGATCCGCTCGCTCCGACGCGGCCGCATCGAAGGGGGAGGATCGGGATCAGCCGCGATGAGCCGGAAATCCCCGCTTCTCAGCTCGCCAAGACTATCCTACTGGCGCTGACGTCCGTCGAGAAATGGCGAAATCGCCTGAAACTTGACGGCGTCGCGATCGACGATGATCACTATGGGCGACCCCGACAGGACTGATTCGAATGGCCTCGAAGCCGAAATTCTTCGAATTCTTCGCGGGCGGCGGAATGGCGCGCGCCGGGCTCGGCGAGGGCTGGGAGTGCCTGTTCGCCAATGACTTCGACGCGATGAAAGTTGCAACCTACGCCGCGAACTGGGGCGGGGACCACATCGTCCTGGCGGACGTCGCGAGGCTGTCGGTTTCGGACCTGCCGGGCCGCGCCGACCTCGTCTGGGCTTCGTTCCCCTGCCAGGACCTGTCGCTCGCCGGCGATTATCGCGGGCTGGGAAGAGCGTCGTCAGCCGTCAAGACGCGAAGCGGCACCTTCTGGCCGTTTTGGCGACTGGTGAAAGGCCTCATCGCCGACGGCCGCGCGCCGCGCCTCATCGTGCTCGAAAATGTCTACGGCGCCCTGACCTCCAACGGAGGCAGGGATTTCGCGGCGATCGGCCAGGCGCTTTCTGACGCCGACTACCGCTTCGGCGCGATGGTGATCGACGCCCGGCGCTTCATCCCCCAATCGCGCCCGCGCGTCTTCTTCGTCGCGGCGCGCCATGGCGAAAATATCCCGGCGGCGCTCCATGCGGCGGGACCGGACGCGACCTGGCATCCGCCTGCGCTGGCGGCGGCGCAATCTGGTTTGTCGGCGGCCGCGCGCGACAATTGGGTCTGGTGGGACCTTCCGCGCCCGGCGGCCCGCAACACCGTCTTCGCGGACCTGGTCGAAGAGCATCCGACGGGCGTCCGCTGGCGCACGGACGAAGAGACGCGCTATCTCATCAGCCTGATGTCCGACGTGAACCTTCGCAAGATCGACGCGGCGAAGAAGCTTGGCCGCAGAATGGTGGGCGCCGTCTACCGGCGCACGCGTCCTGACGAGAACGGCCAGAAGCGACAGCGGGCCGAGGTGCGGTTCGACGAAATCGCGGGTTGCCTGCGCACGCCGGCTGGCGGCTCGTCGCGCCAGACGATCATGGTGGTCGACGGCGAGAGGGTGCGCTCGCGCCTGCTTTCCGCTCGCGAGGCGGCCCGGTTGATGGGGCTCGACGACAGTTACGTGCTGCCGGAGAGATACAACGACGCCTATCACGTCTGCGGCGACGGCGTCGCCGTCCCGGTCGTGCGGCACGTTGCTCAGCACATCTTGCGGCCGATCCTGGAGGCCAATCCCGCTGCGATGTTGCTCGCCGCCGAGTGAGCATCGGCCTTCAACCGCGGGCGCTCTCCCCGCGCCCGAGGAAATTGGGTTTCGCGCGCCTCCGGCTGGGGCGATGCAGCGCCGGCGCCGCCGACTCGATCCTTGCAAAAACCTTGCATGACGCGGTTTTTTGCAAATTTCTGGCAAGTCAGGTCAAGAAAATCCCTTTGTTTTCAATGGCCAATCACTTGGCCGTGCAAATTTTTCCAAATTTTTTCTTGGCCGAAACGGGGAAAATCAATGAGTTGCGAGCGAAAAAATTTGGATTCATCGTTTTTTGGATTTTGCGCCCTTCCTTGCGGTCCTGATTCTCCGGAATTTGGTCACCCGAAAAAATAGCCTAACACGATTCCGCATTTTCCGAAACAAATTGTCGCCGCCCAAGGTCTGTGCGCGAGCCCGGCCAAGCAGCCGATCGTTCAGCCCTCATTGCGCGAACCGGGTCATACTCTCCGGGACCCGGCGTAGGGGCCTCGATAGCCCAACAGGCTCCGGATGTAGTCGCCGCGCTCCTGCAGCTCCGCCTCGGCGTCGGGGTAGGAGGGCCGCATCAATCCCTTGATGGCGGTCACCGAGGCGAAACCGCGCGCCTCCAGCCAGATTTCCAGGCCGGCGACCAGGGATCGCAGACGCACCGGCCCATGGCGAAGCACGGCCGATGTGGTCATCACCGCGTCGGCGCCGGCGAGCAGGTATTTGATCACCTCGTCCGCGGTCTCGACGCCGGTGCTCGCAGCGAGCGAGGCGCGCCGCAGCCGCCCGGCCAGCACGGAGAGCCAGAGTAGGCCAAGCCGGATTTCGCCGGGGCCGCTGAGCGCGACATCGTTGCTCCAACGCAGGCGAACGAGATCGATGTCGGGCTGATATACGCGGTTGAACAGAACGAGTCCGTCGGCGCCGGCGTGATCGAGCTGGCGCGCCAACGCGCCGAACGCCGAGAAGTAAGGGTGCAATTTGACCGCCACGGGAATTGCGACGCGGCTGCGCACCGCTTTGAACAGCGCCACACAGGCGGCCTCGGCCTCGCCGCCCGTCACCGAGGGGCCGGTCGCCATCCGGTAGACGTTGAGTTCAAGCGCCGCCGCTCCGGCCTGTTCGATGAGCCGGGCGTAATCGACCCAGCCCGCCTCGCTCGTTCCGTTCAGGCTGGCGATGACCGGAATGTCGACCGCGGCGCGCGCCCGGGCGACCAGATCGAGGTAGCCGCGAGGCCCCGAGTTGTACTCCACCGCCGCGGGAAAGTACGAGCCGGCTTCCGGGGAGCTGTCGGCCCCTACGCTCGTCAGCCTCTCGGCGAGTTCCTCCTCGCGCCGGATCTGCTCCTCGAACAGCGACGGCAGCACCACGGCGCCGGCGCCGGAATCTTCCAGGCGCCGAATGGCGCCGACATCGCCGGTAAGCGGCGAAGCCGACGCGATGATCGGGTTGCGCAGCGCGAGGCCGAGATAGCTTGTGCCGAGATCCATCGCCCTCTCCTCAGCGTTTCCGTTCGCCGACTGCGCTGGCGTCGGGGTGGAACCGGTCGCCTTCGCGGCTGGCGAGCGCTTCGTATTGCGCGTATTTCTCGAGAGCGACATTCTGCGCGGCGGTGAGCAGTTCGGCGGCCTCCTCCGGTCGGCTGCTGGCCAGGCTGCGATAGCGCAGTTCGTTGTAGGCGTAATCTTTCAGCGGGATCGTCGGGCGCGGCGAGTCGAGCCGGAACGGCGTCTCGCCGGCCTTTCTCATCGCCGGGTTGAAGCGGAACAGCGGCCAGTAGCCGGAGGCCGTGGCCAAATCCTGCTGGCGCATTCCGTAGCGCAGATCGAAGCCATGCGCGATGCAGTGGCTGTAAGCGAGAATCAGCGACGGTCCCGGCCAGGCTTCGGCCTCGCGGAACGCCAGCAGCGTCTGCTGCGGATTGGCGCCCATCGCCACCTGGGCGACATAGACGTTCCCGTAGGCGATCGCCTGCAGGGCGAGGTCCTTGCGCGCCACGCGCTTGCCCGCCGCGGCGAATTTGGCGACCGCCCCGAGCGGAGTGGCCTTGGACGCCTGACCGCCGGTGTTGGAATAGACCTCGGTGTCGAGCACCAGCACGTTGACGTCGCGATCGCAGGCGAGCACGTGGTCGAGACCGCCATAGCCGATGTCATAGGCCCAGCCGTCGCCGCCGACCAGCCAGATGCTGCGGCGAATCAGGTGATCGACCACCGACAAGAGATCGAGCGCGCGGGGATCGTCGCCCATTTCGCTCAACCGCCGCTTCAGCTCGGCGACGCGCCAGCGCTGCGCGAGAATCTCGGACTCGCGGATCTGCGGCGCGGCGAGGATCGCCTCGACCAGTGGCGCGCCGAGCCGCGGCGCCAGCTCGCGCAGCAGGCGCTCCGCCGCCTCGCCGTGCATGTCGGCGGCCAGCCGGAAGCCGAGGCCGAACTCGGCATTGTCCTCGAACAGCGAATTCGACCAGGCCGGGCCGCGCCCCTCGCGATCGGTGCAGTAAGGCGTGGTGGGCAGGTTGCCGCCGTAAATCGACGAACAGCCGGTGGCGTTGGCGACCAGCATACGGTCGCCGAAAAGCTGCGTGGCCAGCTTGAGGTAAGGGGTTTCGCCGCATCCGGAGCAGGCCCCGGAGAATTCGAAGAGCGGCTGCAGCAACTGGACGTCCTTCACCTGATTCATGGAAAGGGCGTTGCGGCCGGTCTCGGGGATGGAGAGGAAGAAGTCCCAGTTGGCAGCCTCGCTTTCGCGGAGCGGCGGCTGGGCAACCATATTGATGGCGCGGTGCTTCACCTCGCTCTTGCTCTTGGCGGGGCAGATTTGCACGCACAGGGTGCAGCCGGTGCAATCTTCGGGGGCCACCTGCAAGGTGTACTTGCGTTCCTTCATCTCCTTCCAACGGGCCGGAACGGATTTGAAAGTAGCCGGAGCGCCCGCCAGCGCGGGATCGTCGTAGACCTTGGCGCGAATCACGCTGTGCGGGCAGACCAGCACGCACTTGCCGCACTGAATGCAGAGAACCTCGTCCCAAACGGGGATTTCGAGGGCGATATTGCGCTTCTCCCACTGCGCGGTGGCGCTGGGGAAGGTGCCGTCGATGGGCATGGCGCTGACCGGCAGCTCGTCGCCATCGCCGGCGATGATGCGGGCGGTGACCTTCTGCACGAACTCGGGCGCGGCGGCGGGGACCGGCGGGCGGAGGTCGAACAGCGCGGTGACCTTATCGGGAACCGTCACCTGGTGCAGGTGAGAGAGGGCGGCATCCACGGCGGCGTAATTCTTCTGCACCACGCTCTCGCCGCGCTTGCCATAGGTCTTCTCGATGGAGTGCTTGATGGCGGCGATGGCCTCCTCGGGCGGCAGCACGCCGCTGATGGCGAAGAAGCAGGTCTGCATGATGGTGTTGATGCGCCCGCCCATGCCGGTCTTCTTGGCCACTTCGTAGCCGTCGATGACGTAGAATTTCAG
>JBEKSH010000252.1:0-5185 GCA_049517235.1 Roseiarcus sp.
GCCCGGCATGATCGACGATCCCGGCTCGTTTTCCGGCAGAAGCAGTTCGCCGAGCCCTGAACGCGGGCCAGACCCGAGCAGGCGGATGTCGTTGGCGATCTTGAACAGGCCCGAGGCGAGGCTGGCCAGCGCGCCGTGGCAGAAGACGAGCGCGTCGTGCGAGGCCAGCGCCTCGAATTTGTTGGCGGCGGAAACGAACGAAAAGCCTGTAATGGCCGACGCCTGCCGCGCGAAGGTTTCCGCGAAATCGGGATGCGCGTTCAGACCCGTGCCGACCGCCGTGCCGCCCTGCGCGAGAGCGGCCAGCCCGGGCATGGTCGCCTCGATTCGTTGAATCCCAAATTCGACCTGCGCGGCGTAACCGGAGAATTCCTGTCCGAGCGTGATCGGCACGGCGTCCTGGAGATGCGTGCGGCCGATCTTGACGATGTCCGCGAAAGCCTCGGCTTTTTTCGCCAGCGCCATCTGCAACAGGCGCAGAGAGGGCGCCAGGCGCCCGTTGATCTCTCGCACGACCGCGATGTGCATGGCGGTCGGAAAAGTGTCGTTGGAGGATTGGCCGAGATTGACATGATCGTTGGGGTGCGCCGGAGATTTGGCGCCCCGCCGCCCGCCCAGCCTTTCGTTGGCGAGGTTGGCGATCACTTCGTTGGCGTTCATATTGGTCTGGGTGCCGGACCCGGTTTGCCAGACCCGCAGCGGGAACTCCGCGTCGCGCTTCCCCTCGGCGACTTCCGCCGCCGCTTGCGCGATCGCCCCCGCAAGGCGCGGCTCCAGCAGGCCGAGCTCCGCGTTGGCCAGCGCCGCCGCTTGCTTGACGACGCCGAGCGCGTGAATGATCGGCGCGGGCATGCGCTCGTCGCCGATCGCGAAATTCTGCAAGGAGCGCTGCGTTTGCGCGCCCCAATAATGCTCGGCGGGCACTTCGATCGGACCGAATGTGTCGGTCTCGGTGCGCGTCGTAGCGGGATTCGACATGGCTTTCTCCGCAGGGCCGTCGAGGTTGCCAGCGCCGCGGTTCCGCTTGACGCCGCCCGACCCCGAAGTCTAGGCTTGAAAGGTCCAATCTACATCATGTGAAGCATTCGCATGCGGAAAGAATCGGCCGCGCCTGTCCTTCGGGGAGGAAACGCGCCCGCTTGGCGCGGCGCGACTGCGCGGAACGCTTGGAATCACGAATCGCAAAGGGGGCGGCCATGACGAAGTTCGACAGCTATTCTTTGACGCGGCGAGACACGTTGAAGACGGCCCTCATCGGCGCCGCGTCCGCTGGGGCCTGGATTTCTGGCCTTGGCGGCGCGCTGGCCGACGATACGCTGGCCGAGGTCAAGAAGCGCGGCGAACTCGTCATCGCCACCGAAATGCAATTTCCGCCTTTCGATATTTCGGACAATGGAACCTACAAGGGCGTCGACCGCGATTTGATCGACGAGATCGTCAAGGAGCTTGGCGTCAAGGTCAAATATCTCGATTTGCCATGGACCAGCATCCTGCCCGGTCTTGAAGCCAAGAAGTTCGACATTTGCATTGCGCCTGTCACCATCACCAAGGAGCGCATGCAGCGCTATCTCTTCACCGTGCCGATCGCCGACGCGACCGCCGCCCTGATGAAGCGCGCCAACGATGCGAGCATAGCCAAGCCCGAAGACATCGCCGGCAAGACGGTCGGCGGGCAGAAAGGCACCTCGCAGCTCGCGCAGCTTAAGGCCTACGCCGCCAAATTGCCCAAGCCCGTCGAGGTCAAGGAATACGTCGACAACAACCAGTCCTACGCCGATCTCGCGGCGGGCCGGATCGACGCCTCGGTCAATTCCTTTCCCAACCTCGCTTATGCGGCCGCGCAGCGCGCCGACACTTTCGCGGTCGTGACGCCGGCCTTCGGCACGCCGACCTATTTCTCCTGGGTGGGACGGCTTGACGACAAGGCTTTGATCGACGCGATCAACGTCGCCATCCTCAAGACGGAGGAGGATGGCCGGATGGCGAAGATCCAGAAGACCTGGTTCGGACAGTCGTTCGATCTGCCGAAGACGGTTCCAGAACCGCAGCTCTAGGATCGGACCGGGGCGGCGCGGAACCGTCCCGTTCAGCCAAAAGCCGCATGATGCAGCCGCAGGTTGTCGTTCATTCTCTCGCCTACCTGACGCTTGCCGCGGGCATGACGATCTATGTCTCGCTCGCCGGCATAGCGCTTGGAATGGCGATCGGCTTCGTCGTCTGCCTCGCCCGACTCTCGGGAAACCGAGGCGTCGCGCGCGCGGGCGGTTTCTACGTCAGTTTCTTCCGCGGCGTGCCGTTGCTCGTGCAACTGTTGTTCATCTATTATTTTCTCGCCGAGTTCGGCGTCGACGTGCCGGCGATGGCGGCGGCGATCGGCGGCCTCGGGATGGCGTCGGGCGCCTATCAGGCGGAGATCCTGCGCGGCGCCCTCAACGCGGTGCCCACCGGCCAGGCCGAGGCCGCCACCGCCCTCGGCTTCTCGCGCGCCGAAATCTGGCGACGTATTCTGCTGCCGCAAGCCCTCCGTATCAGCGTGCCGCCGTTGATCAATGAATTCACGCTGCTGCTCAAGGCGTCCTCGCTCGTCTCGGTCGTCGGGATCGCCGAATTGACGCGCGTGAGCATGAATATCGCGTCCTCGACCTATCGTCCGCTCGAGGCCTATCTGGGGGCGGGGGCGTTCTATCTGGCGATCAATCTCTGCCTCGCCGGCCTCGGCAATCTGGCGGAGCGGCGGCTCGCGGCGGGCTCGCTCCGATGAGATTCGAAGTCCTGTGGCGCTATGCGCCGGCGCTCATCGGCGGTTTCGGCGTCACCATCCTGTGCTGGAGCATGGGGGCGGCGATCGGTCTGGTCCTCGGTTTCGCCATAGCGCTGCTCTACCGGCTGCGCGCGCCGCCTCTTGGCTGGCTGCTGCGCGCGTACATCGAAATAATCCGCGGCACGCCGTTTCTCGTGCAGCTGTTTCTCCTTTATTCGGGGGGCCCTTTCATAGGCCTGCGGCTGGAGGCGACGACGGCGGGCGTTGTGGGGCTGGGCGTCTATTCCAGCGCCTATTTCGCCGAGGCCTTCCGCGCCGGTTTCGGCGCGGTTCCCGCCGGCCAGATCGAGGCGGCGACAAGCATCGGCATGAACGCTTTCGACATCCTGTGGCGCATTTCGCTGCCGTGCATGCTGGTGGCGACGCTGCCGTCCATCGTCAATTTGCTGATCGTCCTCTCCAAGGAGACGGTGATCCTGTCGATCATCACCGTGCCGGAGCTGATGTACCAGATGCAGACCATGGCGGCCGAGACCTTCACCGCGTTCGACGCCATTTTCGCAATGGCCGTGTTCTATTGGCTGCTGGTCGAGGCGGTGTCGCGCCTCGGCTACCGGCTGGAGCGCCGCGTCACGGCGTTCATGGCGCCGGCGGCGGGGCGGCCATGAGCGCGCCGATGATCGAATTGCGCGGCGTCGGCAAGAGCTTCGGCGCCTTGCAGGTGCTGCGCAATATCGACCTGACGGTCGATAAATCCGAGGTCGTTTGCCTGATCGGCCCCAGCGGCTCCGGCAAGAGCACGCTGCTGCGCTGCGTCAATTTTCTTGAAAGCTACGACGCCGGGGAAATTCGCATCGGAGGAAAGCTGATCGGCTACGAGCTTCGGCCGGGCGGCGAGCGCCGGCCGATGGGCAAGCGCGAACTGCGCGAGATGCGCTGCGAAATCGGCATGGTGTTCCAGCATTTCAATCTCTGGCCGCACATGAGCGCGCTGCAGAACGTCACGGAGCCGCTGAGACGCGTGCGCCGGTTGCCGGCGGCGCAGGCGCAGGAGCGCGCGATGCAGGTGCTGACGCGGGTCGGCCTCGCCGAAAAAGCCTTGACCTATCCCGGACATTTGTCGGGCGGTCAGCAGCAGCGCGTGGCGATCGCCCGCGCGCTGGCGATGCAGCCCCGTCTCATGCTGTTCGACGAACCGACCTCGGCGCTCGATCCAGAACTGGTCGGTGAAGTGCTGGAGGTGATGCGCGGTCTGGCTTCAGAGGGCATGACCATGCTGATCGTCACCCATGAAATGGGTTTCGCGGCGAAGGTCGCGGACCGCATCGCCTTTCTCGACGCGGGGCGCATCATCGACTACGGGCCGCCGCGCCGGGTGTTCCACGAAAGCCGCGAGCCGCGCGTGCGCCAGTTCCTGCAGACCTATCATGACCGCAACAGTTTCTAGGGAAAACGCATGACCGCCGAAATCCGCTCCGTGCGCCTTCCCGACGGCGCTCTCGTCCCATGTCTCGGGCAGGGCACATGGCGGATGGGAGAGGATTCGTCGCTCCGCGCGCAGGAAATAGCGGCGCTGCGGCGCGGCGTCGAGCTCGGCCTGACTTTGATCGACACCGCCGAAATGTACGGCGACGGCGGCGCCGAAGAGCTGCTCGCCGAAGCGCTGCGCGGATTGCGCGACAAGGTGTTCCTGGTCAGCAAGGCCTACCCGCAGAACGGCGCCGGGCCGGCGCTGCGCCGGGCCTGCGAAAACAGCCTGCGGCGCCTTTCGACCGAACATATCGACCTCTATCTCCTGCACGGGCGCGGCGGCGCGCCGCTCGAGGCGACGGTCGAGGGAATGACCGGCCTGCAACGCGAGGGCAAGATCCGCTATTGGGGCGTCAGCAATTTCGACGCGGACGACATGGCCGAATTGTTGGCGGCGGGAGGCTCGGACTGCGCGACCAATCAGGTTCTCTACAATCTTCAGCGGCGGGGCGTCGAATACGATCTCCTGCCGGCGATGGCGGCGCGCGCCATTCCCGTGATGGCCTATAGCCCGATCGAGCAGGGGCGATTGCCGAAGTCCGGCGCGCTCGCCGACGTCGCGCGGCGCACCGGGGTAACGACCCACCAGATCGCCCTCGCCTGGGTGCTGCGAAGGCCCGACGTCATCGCCATTCCCAAAGCCGCGACGATCGCCCATGTGACGGCGAACCGTCAGGCGTTCGACGTGCAGCTCGACGAGGCGGCGCTGGCGGCGCTCGATGCGGCGTTCCCGCCGCCGCGCCGCAAGACGCCGCTGGCGATGCTGTAAGGGTCGGGCCCGCCGCGGACCTGTCGCGAAGCTTCGCCAATCCTGCTAAACCCTCGCCGGATCGAGGAGGAGGGCCCGATGAATATCCGCTCGACGGAACGCGCCGGCGCGGCCTTGCCGCTTTA
>JBEKSH010000253.1:0-5168 GCA_049517235.1 Roseiarcus sp.
TTTCGCGCCGAAAAAATCCTGCAGGATCGATTGTTCCAACGCGCCAATGTCGAGGTGAAATGGAACAGCGTCGTCGAGGAAGTGCTGGGCGGGGGCAAACCGCTCGGCGTCACCGGCGCGAGGCTGCGCAATCTGAAAACCGGCGCTCATGAAGAAATCGCGGCCAGTGGAGTCTTTGTCGCGATCGGTCATGCGCCCGCGACCGATCTCGTGCGTGGACAATTGGCGCTGAAGCCGAACGGCTATGTGCAAACGGCGCCGGGCTCGACCGCCACCAGCGTCGAGGGCGTATTCGCGGCCGGCGACGTCGCCGACGACATATTCCGTCAGGCGGTCACCGCGGCGGGCCTTGGCTGTATGGCGGCGCTGGAGGCGGAGCGCTGGCTCGCGGCGATGCCGCGCGCGCAGCAGGCCGCGGAATGAGCAAGGCGAATTCGCCCTCGTTGTGCGCGCCGGCCCGTAGGAAAAAAACGCGCGAAATGCGCCGGCGCTCGTCTCGCGAGCGCAGAATTGTTTCGGATTGAATCAAACTTGCTCTCTGGCGTCTTCGCTCGACGCGTGGTCTTGTCCGAAAAGTCCGCAACTCTTCGGGATCAGGCCCTGAGAAGCAGGGGAACGGGCGGGGAGGAACGATGGATTGGGACAAGCTGCGTGTTTTTCAGGCGGCCGCCGACGCCGGTTCGTTCACGCACGCAGGCGAGACTCTGGGCCTCAGCCAATCGGCGATCAGCCGTCAGGTGAGCGCGCTCGAACAGGATCTTGGAACCCCGCTGTTTCACCGGCATGCGCGCGGCCTTATCCTCACCGAGCAGGGCGAAATGCTGCTCGGCACGGTGCAGGACGTCGTGCTCAAGCTCGAGGCCGTCCGAAGCCGGCTGATCGACAGCCGCGAAAAGCCGAATGGCGAATTGCGCGTAACGACGACGCTTGGGCTGGGCGCCAACTGGCTGGCGCCGCGCCTCGGCGAGTTCCTGGAGCTTTATCCCGAAGTCAGGCTGCAGCTTCTGCTGACGGACGATGAACTGGACCTTGGCATGCGCGAGGCCGACGTCGCGCTGCGCCTGCGCGAGCCGTCGCAACCCGATCTGATTCGCCGGCGCCTTTTCACCGTGCATTTCCACGCCTATGCGTCGGCCGACTACCTGAAACGCCACGGTCAGCCGCGTTCGATCGGCGACCTCGACGCGCATCGCCTGCTCGCCTTCGGGGCGGCGACGGCGAGCCATTTCCTGCATGACCTCAATTCGCTGCTGACAGTCGGGCGCGACCCGCGAAATCCTCGTACGCCTCATATCGCCGCCAATAATCTGGGCGCGATCACGCGAGCGGTAGAACACGGGGTCGGCATCGCGGTTCTGCCCGACTATTGCATAACGCCGGACTCCGGGTTGGTGCGCCTGCTGCCGCAGGCCGACATGCCCGAAATGGAATGTTTTCTTGTCTATCCCGAGGAAATGAAAAACGTCGCGCGCGTCCAGGCGTTTCGAGATTTCCTCGTCTCCAAGGCGCAGCGCTGGCATTATTGAGAGGAACGCCGCCAAGCCGCTCCCTCACATGTAGAGCGGCTCTTTCTCAAGGCCCTTATAGAGATCGGCGACCTGTTCGCCGTAGCCGTTGAACAACAGGGTCGGGCGGCGATCGCCGGTGTTGAGAAACGTCTCGCTCGCCTGGCTCCAGCGGGGATGGGGAACGTCCGGATTCACATTGGCCCAGAAGCCGTATTCCTCCGGGCCCAGGGACTCCCAGAATGTCGTCGGCCGCTTCTCGACAAAACTGATCTTGACGATCGACTTGGCCGATTTGAAGCCGTATTTCCACGGCGTCGCGAGGCGGATGGGGGCGCCGTAAACCTTGGCCAGCGGCTTGCTATAGGCGCCCGTGACCATGAACGCGAGATCGTTCGCCGCCTCGGCCATCGTCAAGCCTTCGATATAGGGCCACGGCGAGAAATCGCGTTGGCCGGGCGCAATCTTCTTGTCGAGGAAGCTCTCGAACCGCACATATTTCGCCGAACCGAGCGGGCGCGCCCGCTCGACCAGAGCTCTGAGCGGAAAGCCGCTCCAAGGAATGGCCATCGACCAGGCTTCGACGCAACGGTGGCGATAGAGACGCTCTTCGACGCCCATCGCTTTGACGAGGTCTTCAATCCCGATCTCAAACGGCTTCTCGACCATCCCGTCGATCGTTATCGTCCACGGCCTCAGCTTCAAAGGGTCGGCGGAAAGGTGCTTGGATGTACTGAACTCATAGAAATTGTTGTAATTCGAGGTGATCTTCTCGGGCGTCGTTTCGCGGTCGAGTTTATAGGCTTCGTTGCGCTTGGCCGGATAGAGAGAAGCCGTCCCGTCGACCGCCTCGGCCGCTGCCGGCGATGCAAACCCGCCGCCCCCGACGCTGAACGCCGCCAACAGCGCGCCGCCGGCCAGCAACGCGCGGCGATTCAGGAACAGGCGCTCCGGCGTCGTTTGGCTGGTCGCAATTTCCCATGTCCTGCGGCGATGATAATGCATGGCCAATGCCCCCTCCTGCTTAGCCTGCGCGAGATTGACGGCGCCAATGTGGCGGCGCCCTCGCTGCCCGACCGGGGTTTTCGCCATGGCGCCTCGCCCATCCGCTTTCAAGCAGGTTCGCCGGCAAACGGGAATTGTTACACAGGGTCGGTCAGGTTTTCTCGACTTGCCCGAATTCGAGATCGACCGGCGTGGCGCGCCCGAAGATCGAAACAGCGACCTTGACTCGCGAACGCGCCTCGTCGATTTCCTCGACGGTTCCGTTGAACGACGCGAAGGGGCCATCGGCGACGCGCACCTGCTCGCCGATTTCAAACCGGATCGACGGCTTGGGCCGCTCGACGCCGTCGGCCACCTGCCCCTTGATGCGCTCGGCCTCGATGTCGGGAATGGCCATCGGCTTCTTGTCGGCGCCGAGGAACCCGGTGACTTTCGGCGTGTTCTTGATCAGATGATAGACGTCGTCCGTCAAATCGCATTTCACCAGGACATAGCCGGGGAAGAACTTGCGCTCGGAACTCACTTTGCGGCCGCGCCGCACCTCGACGACCTGCTCGGTTGGCACCATGATCTCGGTGAACTTGTCGGCCAGTCCGCGCTGCGCCGCTTGTTCCTTGATCGATTCGGCGACCTTTTTTTCGAAATTCGAATAGGCGTGGACGATATACCAGTGCATGCTCATGTCGGCATCCCAAACAATATCCCATTGCGGCGCGCGACGCGGCGAGGGGGCGCCATGCGGCTAAAATGAAGCGGCGCTTCAGCCATGCCGGCCGATTCCCAACACGTATCCGATGGAAAGACGCAGGATTTCGTCGACCGTCACGAAAAACAGACTGGCGAACAGGACCATCAGCAGGACCATGCCCGTGGTGACCAGCGTCTCGCGCCGCGTCGGCCAGATGACCTTCGACGCTTCGGAGCGCACCTGCTGGATGAATTCGAACGGGTTGGCCATTGTCGGTTTTCCAGGGGAAAGGTCGCTTTCCGCGATTGTCGGCGCGGCCGCTGGCGCCAAGATGCGCCGGGCCGGAAAAATTCGCGGCGCGGAACCTCTCGGTCGCGCGCCACCAAAACATCATATAAGACCGCGGCGGCAATTAGCCAAGAAAAATGTGAAGGCGGGCGATTTGGCGCGAAATTCCGACCGGGCCGCCCATCATTCGCCGCATCGCGCCGATCGGCGGGCATCGGCGTCCGCCATGATAACTGGGGCGAGTCGTGGCGGGCTGCGCGAAAGCGCATTGCATACGGGCCAGGTTTTCAGGCGACGCTGCATTTGGCGCGTGAGCGCCATCTCTTATTGCTTTGCCGACAAACAGCCAAGTCTTTGATTTAATTGAAGCTGACCTGCTGCGCGAGGACAGGGAAATGATCGTAAGGATCGACGTGACGACGCCCGCCCGGCAGCCGGTCGCCCACGGCGGCGATCGCATCGCCGCGGCGCTGCAGGCGCACGGCGTGCGCTTCGTGTTCACGCTGTGCGGCGGGCACATCTCGCCCATTCTCGTCGGCGCCAAGGCGCGCGGCCTGCGCGTCGTCGACGTGCGCGACGAAGCGACCGCCGTGTTCGCCGCCGACGCGGTGGCGCGGCTCACCGGCGCGCCTGGCGTGGCCGCGGTGACGGCGGGTCCCGGCGTCACCAATACGCTGACCGCGCTCAAGAATGCGCAGCTCGCCCAGTCGCCCCTCGTGCTGCTGGGCGGCGCCGCTCCGACCGCGCTGCAGGGACGCGGCGCGCTGCAGGACATCGACCAGGGGCCGGTCGTCGCGCCGCACGTCAAGTTCGTGAAACGGGTTCGCCGCGTCCGCGATCTCACGCCCGCATTGGAGGAGGCCTTCGCGGTCGCTTGCGACGGCGTGCCCGGACCGGCCTTCGTCGAGTGTCCGGTCGACCTGCTCTACGACGAGGCGAGCGTTCGCACGTGGTACAGCGAGGCGTCCGGGAAGGGGACATCCATCGCCGACCGGCTGCTGCGCTTCTACCTCAAGCGCCACGTCGCCAGGATGTTCGCCGGAAGCGGTGAGGCGCGAGCGCCGCGGGCGCGCGAGGTGGCTGCGCCCGCCGCGCGCAGTTCGCGTGTCGACGCGGCCGCGGGGCACCTTGCCCAGGCTCGGCGGCCGCTCTTCGTCATCGGCAGTCAGACCCTCACGCTCGCCCCTGACCCGTCGCGCATCGCCGCCGCCGTCTCCTCGCTCGGGATGCCGGTATATCTGTCGGGAATGGCGCGCGGCCTGCTCGGGCGCGATCACCCGCTGCAGATGCATCATCAGCGCCGCCAGGCGCTGCGGGAGGCGGACTGTGTCGTGCTCGCCGGCGCGCCATGCGACTTCCGCCTCGACTACGGTCGGCACGTGCGCCGCGCCAGCGCCCTGATCGCCGCCAACCGCAGCGCCAAGGACGCACGCTTGAATCGCCGACCCGACATCGCGGCGATCGGCGACGCCGGAGAATTCCTCGAGCGTCTCGCCGCCCGGCCCGGCGGCGCCGGCGCGCGCCGCAACGATTGGATCGCCGAGCTGCGCGCCCGCGATCGCGCGCGCGAGGCCGAGATCGACGAACAGGCGAAAGCGGTGGGCGAGCATGTGAACCCGATCGCGCTGCTGCGCGCCATCGATCGCGCGGCGGCCGACAACGCGCTGTTTGTCGCCGACGGC
>JBEKSH010000254.1:0-5142 GCA_049517235.1 Roseiarcus sp.
CGCGGCAAGGGTCAGACGCGCATCGCCGATCACCAATTTCGCCTTCGGCGCGCAATCGGCGAGATAGCGGAATCGCGACGGGTCGCTCGCCAGCCGCGCGACGACGGGATCAATTTCGTAGAATGTGATTGGCTCTCCGGCGCGCGCGTGGCAGGCGAGCGCGCCCGCGCCCAGGCCGACGACGGCGATATGGCGCAGCGCGCCGTGGGTCGCGCGCGCCGCCGCGATGGCCTCGCCGAGCGGCCCGTCCGGATGGTAGTAGGTCGCGGGCGTCGGCGGGCCAAGGAATGGCGATCCGTCCGGCGTGCGTATGCGAATCGCCCCATGGGTCGTCGTGCCGTGAACGAGAACGCGGAACTGCCCCCCGCGGACTTCCATGAGGCGATTGACGCCGAAGAAGGAGCGATAACTTTCGGTCGCCTCGTCGAGACTCGGCAGCCATGTCAATTGCATCGCCATGGCGAGGCCGACGACGGCGGTCGCGCTCGCGTCCCGCCAGACCAGAAGGGCCATCGCGCCCAGGCCGCCAAAAGCGAACTTCAGCGCGATATCCGACGAACCTGTCAACGCCAGCACGGCGTGACCGGTCAGAAGGATCGCCACGATCCCGGCAACCAGGCGCAGGGCGGCGCTGGGCGAGGCCGAACGAAGCGCGGCCAGCGTCCCCGGCCGACAGGCGAGCGCCGCGACGATCAGCAGCGGATATTCCGCGATGATCGAAAAGATCATCGGCGCGATCAGCCCGGCGAACAATCCGCCGAGCGCGCCGCCGAGCGACATCGAGAAATAGAACAATGTGAGCGAGCGCGCCCCGGGCCGCGACCGATAGAGCGCGCGATGACACATCAGCGCGGCGCAGAAGAACGCGGCGAGATGGACGGCAAGTCCAACGGCCGCCGACCCCGGCGGCAGCCCCAGCATGATCAACGCCAGCGCGCCGCTCCACGCCGCCAGCATGGACAGGCGCGCGTCCCCCGCGAAGCAACGCGGCCGGAACGTCAGCACGAAAGTAAGGAGGTAAAGGCCTAGCGGTATGACCCACAGAAGCGGCGCCGCGGCGACGTCGGTCGAAATATGCGCCGTTACCGAAACAAGCAGGCCCGATGGGACGAAGGACCAGGCGATCCAAGCGAGAATTGTGCGAGCGCCAAGAGGCTTCGACGCCGGTTCCGTCGCGGCCGGCGCCTCATCGACAAGCTGTCGGGCTCCGGCCCCGCCAAAGGGTCCTGCGATAGCCGACAGCGCCACGAGCATCGCCAGCGCGACGAACAAGACTGTGACGCCCCTGCTTTGCGCCGAGAGGCCAAGAAACGGCTCGATGAGGAAGGGATAGGCAATGAGCGCGGCGAAGGATCCTATATTGGACGCCGCGTAGAGAAAGTAGGGATCGCGGGACTGGCTGTGGCGGGCGCTGGCGAACCACGATTGAAGCAACGGCCCCTGCGCCGAAAGGGCGAAGAACGGCGGGCCGATCGATGCCGCGAAAACCAGGATCAGCCAACGCGTCGGATCCACTTTCAGGGGGGGCGTGTCTGCGAAACGCAGCGCGATCGGCAGGCAGGCGAAAGCGATCGCCAGGACCCCGATGTGAACGACGGCGCCGACGCGCGCCGGCAGCCAGCGGGTCAGCGCATGGGCGTATGAATATCCGGCGAGCATCAGGACCTGGAAGAACACCATCGCCACCGACCAAACGGAGGGCGAGCCGCCGAGCAGCGGAAGCGCCATCTTCGTGAACATCGGCTCGATGGCGAACAACAGGAGCGCAGACAGGAAAATCGTCAGCGCGAACAGGGGCAGAACGGCGCCGGCGAGGGCCGCGGCCAGCGCCCGGGGGCGCGCAGCGCCGGCTTCCAAGGACGACATCGCTGATCCCCTGATCAGGGCGGAGGGGCCCGTAAACGAGGAAAGCTAGCGTCGTATGGCTAACTTCGCATTAACAGCCCTGTTCGATGGGGGCGTCGAAATCCACCCGTTGTGATCGTCCTTCATGCGGCCCCGCGATTGATGACTTATCGCGGAATATTCGGCGAATAAGCAAGAGCGCTTCGACCGTCGCACCGCGACGGACCTCCCCCGGTTGCGGCGCGACACGGGCTCGGACGGCGAATCCCGAGCGCCGTTGGAGCCGATCCTCGCTGCGATCGAGGGCGGCGAGACGACGCGCGATGTCCGCAGCGCCCGCGTCAGGATGAAACGGCTGTTGGCGCATCTGAATCATGCCGGCGGTTCGGCGAATGACCGCTTCTCACCGATGCGGACGCATGAATGGGGCGCCAAGCGCGTGATCCGAACTACAAAGCCCGCTTCACGCAGGCGAGCGCGAAGGCGTAGGCGAGCGCCACGTCTTCGAGTTTGTCGAAGCGCCCGGACGCGCCGCCGTGACCGGCTTCCATATTCGTCTTGAGCAGCACCGGCCCGCCCCCGGTCATGGTCGCGCGCAGTTTTGCAACCCACTTGGCCGGCTCCCAATAGGTGACGCGCGGATCGGTCAGGCCGGCCAAAGCGAGGATCGCCGGATAGTCCTGGGGCTGGACGTTGTCGTAAGGGCAGTAGCCGCGGATGGTCTCGAAAGCTTGTGCGTCGGCGATCGGGTTGCCCCATTCGAGCCATTCGGGCGGGGTGAGAGGCAGGCTCGGATCGAGCATCGTGTTGAGAACGTCGACGAACGGCACGTCGGCGATGATCCCGGCGTAAAGCCGCGGCGCCTTGTTGGCGACGGCGCCCATCAGCATGCCCCCGGCGCTGCCGCCATGCGCGACGACGCGGCCGGCGGCGGCGAAGCCGTGGTCGACCAGATGCCTTGTCGCGGCGATGAAATCGCTGAACGTATTAGCCTTGCGGGCGAGCTTGCCGTCTTCGTACCAGCGCCAGCCCTTGTCGGTTCCCCCGCGCACATGGGCGATCGCATAGACGAAACCGCGATCGACCAGCGACAGGCGATTGGTGGAGAACGACGCGTCGATCACCTGGCCGTAGGCGCCGTAGCCATAGATCAGCAGCGGCGCCGCGCCGTCGATCGGCGTGTCGCGCCGATGCAGGATCGAGATCGGCACGCTCTCGCCGTCCGGCGCGATGCAGAAAATGCGGCGCGTGACATAGTCGGACGTCTTGAAGTCCTTCGGCGCCATTTGCTTCTTGCGCAGCGTCCTTTGGCGAAGGGCCATGTCGTAATCGTATGTTTCCCTCGGGCAATTCATCGACGAGAAGCCGAAGCGAAACACCGGCGTGGCGAATTCGAAGACAGTCTCGAGGCCGAGAAAATAGGTCTCCGCCTCGAAGGCGATGGCGTGTTCCTCGCCCGTGGCGAGTTCATGAACGACGATGCGCGGCACGCCGTCTTCGCGATCGAGCCGCGCCAGAAAGTCCTTGAACAGCGACGCCGCCTCGATCAGCCGGCCGGGACGGTGGGCGACGAATTCGCGCCAGTTCTCCATGCCGGGCGCGTCTTTGGGCGCCGTGACGATCTTGAAATCCTGGGCGCCGCCGGCGTTGGCGCGGATGAAATAAAGGTCGCCGTGATCCATCACCTCATAGCGCAGACCGGGCTGGCGCGCGGCGATCAACCGGGGCGGCGCCGCGGGATCGTCGAGGTCGACGACATGCGCCTCGGAGGCGTCGTGGCCGTGCACGGAAATGACCGCCAGGGTGCCCAGGCGCGTCGCCGCTATGTTGATGAACCAGGCCGGATCGGCCTCCGCATAGACCTCAATGTCGGCGCTCGCGGGCGTGCCGATCCGGTGCAGCAGGACGCGGCACGGGCGGTGGTTCTCGTCGAGGGCGACATAGAGAAAGCCGCGCGAATCGCGCGTCCAGACGAGATGGCCGGTGCAATTGCCCACCGCGTCGTCGAGGTCGGCGCCCCTGGCGACATCCCTGACGTAAAGGGTGAAAATCTCCGAACCCTTGTCGTCGGCGCTCCAGGCGACTTTGCTGTGATCAGGCGAATGCCGCGCATCGAGAAACTGGAAGAACGCCTTGCCCGCGGCGCGCGCGTCGCCGTCGAGCAGAATCGTCTCCGCGCCGCCCTCGCGCGGCCTGCGGCAGAAGATTCTGTGCTGCCCGCCCGGGCGAAAGCGCGCGTAATAGGCGAAAGGGCCGTCGGGCTGTGGAACTTCGCTGTCGTCCTCCTTCAGCCGTGCGCGCATCTCGCGCGCCAGCTGCCGCTGCAGGGTCTTGGCGGGGCCAAGCACATGCTCGGCATAGGCGTTCTCGGCCTCCAGCAGGTCGCGGATGGCGGCCGGCAGGGCGCCGGGGTCGCGCAGCACATCGCGCCAGTTTTCCGCCTTGAGCCAGGCGTAGTCGTCGATCCATCGCACGCCATGGGCGGATCTTGCCGCGGGCCGCTTGCGGGCGATTGGCGGCGCGATCTCGCCGCGCGTTCTTGTTTGCGTCACGATCTTCTCGCTCCAACCTTCGCCAACGCCCACGCCGCGGCAGGGCGCGCGGGCGGGTCCGGCGGTCTCATGCTTGCCACGCGCGGGCCGTCCGCGAAAGCCCAAGGGCGATCGGGGCAGTCCGTTCGAGTGCTCTGCCGCAGTTCGCGCGGCCGATTTTGCATTGGCCCGCGAATTACGCCGTTGATATCATGCGCGCGGTCGCTCGCCGGAGCTTTCGATGTACGAGCCTTTGCTTCATCGCCAGGATGATCTTGCGGCGCAGCACGCGCTGATTCGCAGCCATCCGCTCGGCCTGTTGATCTCGCACGGCGCGCAGGGATTGGAAGCCAATTCCATTCCCTTTCTCATCGACCCCGCCGCCTCGAGGCTCGGAACCCTGCAGGCGCATATGGCGCGCGCCAACGGCCAGTGGCGCGCCCTGCTGGAGGGCGACGAGGTTCTCGTGATATTTCAGGGCGCCGATCATTACATCACGCCGTCGTGGTACGCGACCAAGCGGGAAACCGGCCGTGTCGTTCCGACCTGGAACTATGTGATGGTTCAGGTTCGCGGGCGCCCGCGGGTGATCGAGGACGCCGCGTGGCTGCGCGCGCAGATCGAGGCGTTGACCAACCGCCAGGAGGGCGGGCGCGCCGCGCCGTGGGCCGTTGGCGACGCGCCGGAGGCGTTCGTCGATGCGCAGGTCAAGGCGATCATCGGCCTTGAAGTGGAGATCACGCATATCGCCGGCAAATGGAAGGCA
>JBEKSH010000255.1:0-5139 GCA_049517235.1 Roseiarcus sp.
CCGGAAATGCGGCGGGAAGTCCCGCCGCTTTGATTGCTGCTCTTAGATCTTCCGTTACTACAACGCCCACTCTTGTCGTGGCGCAAATGTTTGTTGTCCATCAAGATATTGGGGAGCCGCCTTTTACGCAGCCGGATCCTACGGTCACTACGAATTGGGGTAAGTGGCTAAGGCATCTTGATGCGACACCGAATGTCACCGACCCATCGACAGGAAAAACAAAGACGACGGTGGTCTGGGTTCGAGACGCTATCGCGGACTCCATCGCTGCTAAAGCCAATTGCGTTGGAGTGGAGTTTTTTGCTGTGCCCGGGTCATCTTTAGAGGCGATGCTGCCTTTCCAGCAAATTAACGACCCGGCGGGAGGGTACACATTGGCAATCACCCTGCAGACGATTACGGTTGATCGCATTAATTAGGCTGCCGATTCCTCAACGCGGATTCAAAGACAGAGTGAATCGAGCTGCGAAGGGCAACGGGAAGAAATCCAATCGTTGCGGTCAGGGGTCCGATCGTCAGCGCTATCCCGATCAGAGGGCGGCGATCCCTGACTTCGACTTCCTCTCGCGCTCCGCTCCGCCGAGCAAAAATTAAGGAATCCGCTTCCGGTCGTCGGTCTTTATGGTGAGGCTGGACAGATCATGAGAAGGCGGCGGCGCCCCGATCGCCTACGCCTCCGCCTCTAGCGCGAGCACGGCGAAGGTCGCCAGCCAGTGTTCGCCCACATAGTCGCCGGCGATATGCGGGAGGCCGGCGATCAAGTGTCGCTCGGCGACCTGCTGCGCGACGGCGCGGCGCGGATCGTCGGGCGGCAGCGCGGCGGCGAGCGCGCGCCAGCACCAGGCGCGGCTGAGGCTCAGCCCGTCGAGATGGGCTATCTTGCCGTCGGTGCGGTCGCTGACCGTCGGCGGGCGGAACAGCGCGGCCGGCTCGCCTTGCGCGAGGCGGGGCAGGAAGCGATCGAACCAGGGCTGGAACTCTTGCGGCGCCAGAAGGCGGCGCATGCATTCGGCCTCAATCAGCGCCGGGGACAAAAAGTCGTCGCCGCCCGGCTCGCCCCAGGCCAGGCAGTCGGCGTCCTCGCCATACCAGCGTCGCGCCGTTTGGCGCAGCAGCGCCGCCAGCGCCGCCTCCCTGGCCGCCGCCGCGTAGTCGGCCGCCATCCGCAGCGCGAAGGCGGTGTTGGAATGCGCGCCGGCGCGCATCGGATAAGTCGCCAGCGGCAGGAAGTCGCGGAACCTTTGCGCGAAAATCTCGGCGAGCGGCGCGAGCTGCTGGGACCAGCGCCGATCGTCGTGCAAGGCCAATTCCCCGGCGAGCTTCAGAAGCCACGCCCAGCCATAGGGGCGCTCGAAGCCGCGCGCGGCCGGTGCGGCGAGGGTGGCGCATTCGCCCGCGATCTTGTCGGGGACGAACTGCTCGTCGAACAGCGCCCTTATGTCGGCGGCGGCGGCGATGTCCGGGAAGCGGCGACGCAGGCGCGCCAGCATCCAATGGCCGTGGACGCAGGAATGCCAGTCGAAGCTGCCGTAGAACAAGGGATGCAGCGCGCGCGGCGCGCGCGCGTCCGCCAAGCCGGCGAGCACATGGCCGGGCTTGTTGGGATATTCGCGCCGGACGTGGCCGAGCGCGATTCTTGCGAAATGCGCGGCGCGTTCGGGCGTCAGGCTCAGAAGCGTCATCGCCGTTCCTCGTTTGGCGGCGGTTCCGCTCTGTAGCGCCTCGTCGATTGGTTCACCCGATGGTCTTCAGCCAATCGATCAAATCCGCCGTCACCTCGTCCCTGTTGGTCTCGTTCAGCATCTCGTGATGGGCGTCGGGATAAATGCGCGTCGTCACCTTTGTGAGGCCTGCGTCGCGATAGGCTTCCAACAGGCCCTGAAGCTGGACGCCGACGGGATCGCGCGCGCCGCTGAAAATGTAAATCGGCAGCGTCTTGGGAACGCGCGCGACCATTTCCTTCGAGGCGATCGGGCCGATGGCGTCGAGCAGGTCGATCGCCAACTGCACGGTGAACGCAAAGCCGCAGAGCGGATCGGCGATATACTTGTCGACCTCGCCCGGATCGCGCGAAAGCCAGTCGAAGTCGGTTCGCGCCGGCTTGAACGGCTTGTTGAAATCCTCGAACAGCATCTTGCGCAGAAGCGCGCTATGGCCGAGCGGCCCGAGCCGCCAGCGCTCGAAGCGCGCGAGTAGCCGACCGAGCGGCAGGATCGCCGGCGGCGTCCCGCTCGTCGCGGAAAGCACCGCGCCGGCGAGCGCCGCGCCGTGCTCGGCGATGAATTGCTGGCCCATGATCGAGCCGAGCGAATGGCCCATGAACACGATGGGCAGCTCCGGCAGATCGGCGGCGATGCGGCGGTTCACCGCCCACAGATCGTCGAGGCATTTGCGCCAGCCGTCCTCGGCCGCAAAGAAGCCGAGATCGGCCGCCGGGCAGGCCGGCCCGTGCCCGCGATGATCGCTCGCATATACGGCGTAGCCGGCCCCGGTCAGCGCCACAGCCAGCCGCTCGTAGCGCGCCGAATGTTCGGCGAGGCCATGCGCGATCTGCACGGCCGCGCGCGGAGCGCCGTCGGGCAGCCAGCGCCGGACGGCAATCGTTGCGCCGTCGCGCTCGATCGCGAAAGGGGAGGATCGCATGGCGTTTCGCTCCGTCGAGCCAGCCTGCGAGGCGGCTACGCCGCCTTATCACGCCGGTCGCCGACAATGGCCCCTCCGGCGTGATCCATCAAGCGGCGGGCGAATCCTCAGCGGCGGCTATGGCGGCAATGGTCGTTTGGCCTCCCGCCCCGTCTACGACGCCTATGGCGACTACTTCGGCCAGCGCGCCGTCGCCGTTTGCTAGTCCAACGAAAGCGACTGCCGGAAACGGCCGCCGGCGCACTTCTCCGTCGGCCGTGGCTTCCAACGCGGATGCGCGCGGCGCCCGTGAAAGACCTTCACGGCCGGCGGCGGGGAATGCGGCGAGGACTTCCGGTCGCCCAGGGTATCCGTTTAATGCGCCCCGCGGCGGCGTCCGCCCGGAAATTGTTCGTCGGCATCGGCCCGTGCGATCTACCGGCGGACGTTCTTTGGCCTGGACGGTTTCTTTGCCTTGGAGGGCAGAGCGCGGGCGTAGCGGAGCGAAGCGCTTAACACCCCGCCGAGCGCCGAGGGGTCGGCCCAAAGCGCCTCCGGAACAATCATGTAGTCCTTCATTGGGCGGCCGGGCATGGGTTCGAATGTTTTCGCGCCCTCCATCCCGGGCAATTTACCGCGCCCGTCCGACCCCAGCCGGACAATGAGTTTGTTCTCGTGCAATCCGGCGAACATGTTGCCGTTCACGAAACAGGCGGGATATCCGAACATCTTCTTGTGGACGACATCCTCCGCCCTTGGCGAAACCCGCTCGAACAGGGCGATGAGCGCCGGAGAAGACTTTTCAAAGTTCATCCCCACGCTATTGCGCCTCCATGACCGCCTTGAGGGCCGACAGGTTTTGCACCTCGCCAATCATCGTGTTCTGGATCATTCCGTTCATGAGCCGCATGAAACCTTTCGGTTCAAAGTTCAACGAGAAGCGAACTCTCGCCGCGCCGCTGGCCGGCTCAATCTCGAAAAGGCCGACGGGGCGCGCCGGACCGGTGATCACTTCGAACTTGATCCTGGAATTGGGGGTCGCCTCGACAATTCGATAATCCCCATGGAGCTTGCCGAACGGCCCTTTCAAGGCTTGCTTGTAAACAGCCCCCACGGCTCCCGTCGCGCCGGACACCAGGCTTATCTCGATTACCGCGGATCGCCATTTCGGATTGTTCAGTCCGTTGGCGAGAAACTGGTAGACCTCTTGAACCGGGCGATTGATTTCAATGGAGTTCGTCGCGCTTGCCATTCAGGTCACCGCGTTACCCTTTTGGTTCACGATGGGCGCCACCGGCGAGCCTACGCAGCATCGCCTCGGCGCACAAGCTCCGGTCGCGCGGAACTTGTTCCGAATCAGAGCCGCCCAAGTTCCGATGTCGGGCGTTTGTTGGCGCGCCTCAAGAATCGATTGCCCTTGCTCATCGCGCACGTCGTCTTTTGGGTCGATTTTCGACGGTCGCCTCGATCGTCGCAAATGGGTGGTTAGCAGGCCTTGCGTCCGCCTAGGAGCGGCGATCGGTTTGGGCCCGTTACGGTCGGTCCCAGCCAAAGGGGTGGTTCTCGAAAGCGGACGCTTTGTTGGCGAAACGAATTCGCGCCGAGGTAGCAAGCGACATCAACTCACTTACAGTCGCTGCGCGAATGAGGGCGATCAACATGCTCGCGCAGGACCGTCGCTTTCACTCCTCGGGAACTCCGGACTTGCGCATGGCGTCGTATACGGGCTGGCGCTGAGCGAGATAACTCGGATCGTCGCTCGCGGCCCCGGCGCGAAAGCGAGAGACCGTGAAAGTCGGATTGAGGGCAAGTCCCATGGTCGGCTATCTGGGACCGCTTGAACGCCGGGGCGGCCGGCAAGACGAGCGCCTCATCGATCGACAGCGCTGCGATTTATGCCGCCCGTCGCGCCGACGTCACTAAGGCCGGCCGGTCACTGGCGCCGCGGTCGGATGGCTTGGTGCCGTGGTCGGAGATCGCGGACAAGCTTAATCGGGACGCCGGGCTCGACACGGAAGCGATCTACGCGCGGCGGCGGGAGGCGGTGCGGGGGTGAACCTCTACCACGCCGGTTACAACATCGGTTTGGGAGTCACTGGCTGCTGAGCCTTCCGTATCGAACCGGGGCGCCGACACCGTTTAGATGGGGACAGCACCTTGAGGACCGGCTAGCCTGCTTCCTGCCGTGGCGCGGGGGCGTGGTCGCATGGGTAAAGGAATCTTACTGCTGGCGCTTGGCGCCATCTTCGGCCTGGGCGCCGCGATGTCGTCGGTCGCCGCGCCGAGCTTGTTTCCGAATGCGCCGATTTGGCTGCTGCACTCGTTGTTTTGGGGAGGCCTCGCGGTAATGGCCGCCCTGATCGTTGACTCGACCGCGTTGCTTTTTGTGGAGAGAGGAAAGCTTCGTGCCGGCCCCTCGCTGCTCGCCAACTTATTGGCGCTCGGGCTAGCAGCGGCCGCTATTTGGCAGACGGTTCCGGCCGAGGGGGTCTGGCTTCAGAAATTTGCGATTTTTTG
>JBEKSH010000256.1:0-6064 GCA_049517235.1 Roseiarcus sp.
TAGAGCGTTCTGCTTTTAGGTTGACGCATATCCGGCGTTTGCGAGGTAGTTGGCGCATTCCTGCGGGGTGAAGGATTTGAGGACTTCGGCGATGGCGTCGCAGATCGAGTCGACGGTTCGGGCCTTGGCCTTGCGCAGTGCGGACTTGAGTTTGGCGAAGGCCTGCTCGATCGGGTTGAGGTCGGGCGAGTATTTGGGAAGGAAGATGAGGCGCGCGCCGACCTTGCGCACGGCCCGCCGGACGGCCCTGGATTTGTGCGATCCGAGATTGTCGAGGACGACGATGTCGCCGGGTTTGAGGGCGGGCGCGAGTTCCTGTTCGACATAGGCGAGGAAGCGCTCGCCGTTGATCGGGCCGTCGAACAGGCACGGCGCGTCGATGCGGTCGCTGCGCAGCGCCGCCAGGAACGTCGTCGTCTTCCAATGGCCGTGCGGGACTTTATCGACGAGCCGGCGACCGCGCGCCGCCCAGCCGCGCAGGCGGGTCATATTCGTCTTGGCCCAGGTCTCGTCGATGAAGACGAGGCGCGAAGGATCGATCAGGCCCTGATATTTGCGCCAGCGCGCGCGGTGGCGGGCGACGTCCGGCCGCCCTTGCTCGCGAGCGACCAAAGTCTTTTTTTAAAAGTGATCCCTTCGCGCCGGAAAAAGCGGCTCAACATCGAGGTGTCGGCCTTGATCGAGCGCTCCGCCAGAAGGCGCCGCGCAATGGCTCCCAGCGTGATGTCGGGCTGCTCGGCCAGGACGCTCCGCAGAAACGCGACCTGCGGCTTGAGCGCCGAAGGCCGGTGGCCGCCCGTGCCCGCCCCCTTGCGCGACCCAACGACGCGCAGCCGGCGAACCCAGCGGATCGCCGAGGACTCGCTGACTCCGAACCGAAGCGCCGCCGCCCGCCGGCTCAAGCCGTCTTTCTCAACCGCGTCGATCACCCGATCGCGCAAATCCTGCGAATAGGAACTGGCCATTCATGCTGGCCTCCTCGCCAGTTCCAGCCTTGAATCAAAATTCAACCGATTCGGGAATCCCCCCGCGAGTCAATCTCAGAGCAGGACGCTCTAGTAGAGCCGAGCACGTCGCCGTTTGGCATCTTGATCCGAGTTACTGAGCGCGCTATTATTATTGATGGTTTCGCGCAGCCAAGCTGAAGGGCCCCGCGGGCGAAAGCCACAGAGCGGGCCAGCCATGACACAATGGGATTTTCGCCACGTCCAAATTGCGCAGATGCCCAGGAGGGAACAAACTCGGCGCGAAAGAAGTCCGATCCTTCCCATAAATGATAGCGCGCGCACCATGACACAACGGGATTTTCAATGTTCCGGAAAAAGATCGAAATCTCGATCCGCGAGCCCTGTCGAGATAGCGGAGAAATGGAAATAACCTAGAAAATTGAATAAGTTAACAAAGAGTCTCTGCTGCGCACGAGTCCCAACGCGCAATTTAAGTTGTACCATTCTACGCGTCCTTTTGCACTAAATGATCAAATCCCTAATTTATGGGTCAGCAGGCGTCCCGTTCGGACTCCCTTGTCAGCAGCGCGCGCTTGCGTTCGACCCCCCAGCGATAGCCCGACAGCGCGCCGTCGTTCCGCACGACGCGGTGGCAGGGGATCGCCACCGCGATCTTGTTCGCCGCGCAGGCTTGCGCCACGGCGCGGACCGATTTGGGCGCCCCGATCCGCTTGGCGATATCGGCGTAGCTCGCGGTCCTGCCGGGCGGAATCTCGCGCAGGGCCTGCCAGACGCGTTGCTGGAACGCCGTGCCGCGCAAGTCGAGCGGCAGGTCGAGGCCGAGGGCCGGCGCTTCGACGAAGCCGACGACCCTCGCGACCAGATCCTCGAACCCCGCGTCGCCGCCGATCAACCGGGCCTGCCGAAAGCGGTCCTGCAGATCGCGCGCGAGCGCCTCCGGATCGTCGCCCAGCAGAATCGCGCAGACGCCCCGCTCGCTTCGCGCGACGAGGATGGAGCCCAGGGAGCACGCGCCGATCGCGAAGTGGATCTCGGTGTTGGCGCCGCCGGCCCGATAATCGCTTGGCTTCATGCCCAACAGCTGATCGGCGGTCTCGTAGAACCTGCCGCTCGAATTGAACCCCGCGTCATAAATCGCCGTGGTCACGGTCGTGTCGGGCCGCGCGAGTTCGCGCCGGACGCGCTTGGCGCGATGGGCGCTCGCATAGGCTTTCGGCGTGACCCCCGCGACCGACTTGAACACGCGGTGGAAATGATAGGGGCTCATGCCGGCCCTGCGGGCGAGTTCGCTTAAGGGCGGGGCTTGGTCGGCCGCCTCGATGGCGCGGCAGATCTCGGCGATTTTCGCCGCTTGCCGCTCGCGCCGCCCCGCCTCGTCCGGCCTGCATCGCTTGCAGGGCCGAAAGCCCGCCCGCTCAGCGTCCTCGCACGTCGAAAAGAACGCGACATTGCGCGGGTTGGCGAGCAGCGACGCGCAGGACGGCCGGCAATAGACTCCGGTCGAGCGCACCGCGTAATAGAACTTGCCGTCGGAGCCGCGATCGCGCGCGACGACGGCCCGCCACTGGCGATCCTCATCGGGCGCAATCCCGGCGCGCTGAGATTTGCCGGACGTGGCGTGCATCTTGGCGACCCTTTCCAATCCGTTGCTTGAGGCCTGCTTAGTCGGAGCTTCTGCGCGTCGCACTCCGAGTCTTGCTTTCAAATCGGAAGTTCCGAGAGGTTCCGCGAGCTGGCAGGCGCCAAAGTCCCCGCCCGACCGCCCCGAGGCTCATCCGACCTTCAGCCCAAATCCTTTGGCGATGAACAGCCCGCCGTGGCGCAGGCCGCCATTGTCGATGCCATGGCCGACGCCGATCGACAAATGCCACTGGTTGGGAATATCGGCCTTGGCGAGTTCCTCCGACGACACGAACAGCGCTTCGAGCGGAATGACCTGATCCTGATCGCCATGCACCAGCAGCACCGGCGGGCGGGCGCCGCGCGCGTCGCGCGCCGTGGCTTCGGCGAGATGTTCGGGGCCGGCCAGCATACCGGAATAACTGACGATCGAGGCGGGCGCGCGGGTGCGGCGCAGGCCCACGTGCAGCGCCATCATCGCGCCCTGGCTGAAGCCGACCAGGGACAGACGCGATTCGTCAAGACCTGAGCGCGCCAGCTCCGAATCGAGAAACGCGTCGATGACCGGCCGCGCCCTGGTGACCCCGGCCCATCGCTCGCCGGCGCCCTTGCGCTCGTCGAGGCCGCGATAGCTGATGGCGAACCATTGCCGGCCCGTCGGCGACATTGCGCAAGGCTCGGGTGCGTTGGGCGCGACGAAGGCCGCGTCCGGCAACCAGGGCCGCCATTGCCGGCCGATTTCGATCAGGTCTTTGCCGTCGGCGCCATAGCCGTGGAGTAACACGACGAGCTGCTTGGGCCGGCCGCTCTTGGCGTCCAGGCGGGGACCGTTGATCGTTTGGGCCATGCGGCGCTCCGGAAATGTTCTCAGCGACGGCCGAATTATGCTCGCGGGCTTTCGAGCGCCATCCCCACGCGCTTTCGCGCCATGCGATAATAGGCCCATAACATGCGCGCCGCGACCCCGCGCAACGGCCGCCAGCGCTCGGCGATTTCTTCGAGCCGCCGCGCATTGGGGCGCTCCTTCAGGCCAAGCGCCAGTCTCGCCGCTTCCTGCAAGGCGAGGTCGCCGGCCGGAAAAGAATCGGGATGGCCGAGGCAGAACAACAGGAAAATATCGGCCGTCCACGGGCCGACGCCCTTGATCGCGACGAGCGCTTGATGCGCCTGTCCGGCGCCGAGCGCGCCAAGCCCGGTCAGATCGAGCCCGTCCCGCGCGACCGCCTGCGCGAGCGCGCGCAAAGCGCGTATCTTCGCCGTCGAAAGGCCGCAGGCGCGCAGTTTCTCGTCGTCGGCGGCGATAAGGCCTTGCGCGTCGAGGGGCGCGACAGCGGCCTCGAGGCGCTTGAAGATCGCATTGGCGCTGGCGGTCGACAATTGCTGCGAGATGATGATGCGCGCCATGCCGACGAAGCCCGGCTCTTGCCGGCGCAGGGGAGGGGCGCCGCCGATTTCGATCAACTTGCCGACGATTTCGGGATCGAGCGCGATGAGCCTGGCGACCGCCTCTTCCAGCGCGCTCTCACAATCGATGAGCGGGCCGGAATGGTGGACGGGGGGCGCCGTCGGCCGCCGCACGCGCCTGGCGGGCGCCGTCTTCGGCGCCTTTTTCGCGCTCGCCGCGCGCTTTGGCCGCGCCTTGGCGCGCGTTCCGCCGCCGGACTTGCCGCCGCCGCCTTTCCTGGGAAGATTGCCGCTCATTCGCCGTCCCTTCTCGTTCCGCGCGCCCTGGCGGGCGGATTCTGACACGCCAACGCCGACGCGCATATCCTGTCAAGGTCGACCCTTTGATCCAGCCGGTCTTTCGCTTCGCGCCTTCGCCAAATGGACGCCTTCATCTGGGCCACGCCTATTCCGCGCTTCTGAATGCTGAAATGGCCGCAACGAGCCACGGGCGATTCCTGCTGCGCATCGAAGACATAGACCGCGCGCGCTGCAAGCCCGAATATGAGACCGCCATTGTCGCCGATCTCGCCTGGCTTGGCCTGACTTTTCGCGAGACGCCGCGCCGTCAGAGCGAGCATGTCGGCGACTACGCCAGCGCGCTCGATCGGCTGACCGCGCGCGGCCTCGTCTATCCCTGTTTTTGCACGCGCGGCGAAATCGCCCGCGCCGCTGGCCTCGCCCGCGATCCCGATGGCGCGCCGCTCTATCCAGGAACCTGCCGCGCGATGACGGCCGCCGAACGCGCGGCGCGCCTTTCGTCCGGGCGCAGCGCGGGCCTCCGCCTCGACATGGCGCGCGCGCTCGCCGAGGCTCCGGGCGATTTGCATTGGCGCGAATATGGCGAGGGGACGGCCGAGACAATCGTTCGCGCCGATCCTGCGGCCTGGGGCGACTTCCTGCTCAAGCGCAAGGGCATGCCGGCGAGCTATCATCTAGCGGTCGTCGTCGACGACGCGTCGCAGGGCGTCAGTGACGTCGTGCGCGGCCGCGATTTGTTTGCGTCGACAAGCGCGCATCGCCTGTTGCAGAGGCTGCTCGAAATCGCGCCGCCGCGCTATCGCCATCACCGCCTTGTGCGCGACTTCGCCGGCGCCAAAATGTCGAAGAACGCTTCGTCGACGCCGCTGGAGGAGCTGCGCCGCAATGGCGTCGCCGCGCAAGAGGTTCGCGCCGCGCTCGGCTTCGGTGCGCCGGCGCCGCACGGTTTGAGGGCGACGATCAATTGACCTTTGGCGCCGTCGGCGCGGCATTGGGCGCTTGGGCCATCAGTTGATCGGTGCGCTCGCGTTCACGTTTGAAGGAGGCGAGCATTTTGCCGTCAAACTCGCGCGTCCTGGCGAGCTTGATCGCCATCGGATCGACAAAGCGGCCGTTGACGATGACTTCGTAATGAAGATGCGGCCCGGTCGCCAGACCGGACTGGCCGAGATAGCCGACCACTTGGCCTTGGGTGACGCGCACGCCGGGGGCGACGCCGCGCGCAAAGCCCGACATATGCGAGTAGGTCGTCACATAGCCGTTGGCGTGCTGGATTTCGACGCGTCGGCCGTAACCGGAGGTGAACTCCGCCTTGATGACGACCCCGTTGCCCGCCGCCAGAATCGGCGTGCCGATCGCATTCGACCAGTCGACGCCCGTGTGCATGCGCGCATATCGCAGGATCGGGTGGTAGCGCATCCCGAATCCCGAGCGCAATTCGCCGGCGACGATCGGTTTGCGGATAAGAAACTTGCGCGTCGATCGCCCGTTTTCGTCATAGTAATCGACCATGCCGTCGTCGGGCGTCTCGAAGCGGTAATATTTGAAAGTCTGCTCGCGGGCGGTCACGGTGGCGTAGAGCAGCTCGGGACGGGGGTCGAGATCGTCGGGCTCGCTATAGAAAGCCTCGACTGAATCGCCCGCCGTGGTTGCGCGCTGGAAATCGACGTCATTGGCGAAGACCTTGACCATTTGATCGATGACCGGGCGGGGGACGCCCTGCTTGAGCGCGGTTTCGAAGAAGCTCTGATAAAGGTTCATGCTTCCCGAGG
>JBEKSH010000257.1:0-5109 GCA_049517235.1 Roseiarcus sp.
GCCGAAAAATCCGTCCGCAATGTCACCGCTGAAGGCATGGCGCGAATCCTCCCCGCGCCAGTGAATCACCACTTCGCCAAATGAGGAATCCCCCATGAGTCAGAAATCGACGCCTTTGGTATTACTCGTGCAGGAGTCGTTCGGGCGCGATCCGCATCCGGGCGATCTCTGGGTCTTCCGCGGACGCGGAGGAGACCTGATCAAGCTGATCTGGCATGACGGCGACGGCACCTGCCTATTCACGAAACGGCTGGAGCGCGGGCGGTTCCTGTGGCCCTCGGCGGCCGACGGCGTGGTGACGATCTTGGCGGCGCAACTGAAATATCTCTTCGGTTACCCATTGTGATGCCCCCTATCTTCAAGTTGATGTTGCGTAAAATCGACGTTCCGGATCTGACGTGCTCGGAGTTGGCGAAGCGCTTCGAGCGTCGTTGCGCTGTCGGGGAACAGATATCTCCCAGATGGCTCGCGCTCCGTTCGTACGGCCCCTCGCCGGATCTTCCCACGAATCCAATTCATTGAGACGTTCATCTTGCTGGCCACGCTGGCGACGGTCAGGTATCCGTCGACTTTGGGCCAGCGAGTTTGGTGGACCGCGGCTTTGATCTCCAGGCGCCTGCGTATGCCGCCAACGGTGCTGGGCAAGACCCTGTCGCCGCGCTTCGGCGAATGGTGGCCCTCTTCTGTGAGGATTTTGGCGATCGCGTCATCGTGTAGCCCTCCCCGAGCCAATTCGATCAGACGCGTCTCCATCTCCGCAAAACGAGGAAGAACGCTTGTGGCATTGACGGTAACAGCGACGTTCAACTCGGTCGTGGCGTTTCCGCGCCAGACGATGCGAACGAAGATCTGATCGCGCGCCGCGCGACGCAAGACGATCTTGTCGATGAGGCACCGCAACAGGGCTTTGCGATGTTCGCGGCTCGTCGCCTGGTCGGCCCATATCTGAGGAAGGGTCTGGCCCAGTGTTATGATCTTTGCTTTCAGCCACGGCGCGATAGCGACGGCTCCGTCCTCCGAGGCGGTTTTGGCCATCGCCTCTTCAGCACGGCGCAACTCGCTCAAGCGGCTCTCCCAGCGTCGCTCCAGTTCGTCGGCCACAAGCCGATTGTCCGGATCGACGCGATTGAACTGACGCTCGGCGAGTCGAGCTTCATAACGAAGTCGTTCAATTTGCTGCTCTTCCGCGCGCCTCAAGGCCGTATCGGCTTGCTTTTGCGCTTTGCGCGCCCGCGTCTAGGCCTCGATCTCGCCAGGAGCTACAGCCGCCAGAAAAGCCTTACCGACTTCAGCATCAACGGCGGCGGCATAAACGCATTGGCACTGCGGGATATGCTGTTGCCGGAGTCTTTGGTTGCAGACGTATTGGCTACCGCGCTTGTAGCGAACCACCATTTTGCGACCGCACTCGCCGCACCAGGTGATTCCGTGCAGAAGCGCGGCGCCGTCGCGCGGAATCCCGCGGCCGTGGGTTCGCAGATAATCGGCTCGATTGTCGTTCAACATCGCCCGGATCTTCAGAAAGGTCTCCCAACTGACGTAGGCAGGATACCTGTCCTTCACAACGATCCGCCACTCCGGAATCGGGCGCGGCGACTTTTGTATCCGGCCGCTCGGCTCGGCCGGGCGGTTGAGCCGGCTCCTGCCGTAGACGAACGCGCCGGCATAGGCTGGGTTTTTCAATATCGCGACCACCGAAGACACGGTGGGCCTTCTCCAGCAGATGTCCTGGAAGTGATCGTGTCGGGGAAGCGCCAAGCCCCGTCGCACCATCAAGCGCATAACGCCGGCCGCCGAGCGGACTTGTGAAAAGCTCGAAAAAACAAGCTCGATCGAATCCCGCACTTCTCGATTTGGGTCCTTGGTCACCGCGCCGCTGGGATCGCGCACGAAGCCGGCGGGCAACATCACTGCCAGTTCGCCACGTCCCGCTTTGGCGAGGAGGCCCGCCGTCAGACGCCCGCGTATGGTGTGAAGCTCAAGTTCGGAAATCGTTCCTTTTAGGCCGAGGAGGAGACGCCCATTGGGCGTGCCCGGATCGTAGACACCGTCGCGATCGGCTATCAGGCATTCGCGGTGGCCGCAGACGTCGAGCAAGGGGTACCAGTCGGTGCAATTGCGCGCCAATCGGGTGACATCGATCGACAAGATCAATCCGATCTCGCCGATGGCCACGCGCCCCACAAGCTCCTTAAACCCTTCGCGATGCGTCACCGACGAACCGCTGAAACCCAAATCGGCATCGATAATGTCGACATCATTTTCGCGCCATCCGAGATCGCAGGCCCGTTCCCGCAGCGCATATTGAAGCCGGAGGCTCTCTTGGTTGTTTACCACCTGATGGGTCGTGGACTGACGGACGTAAACGATCGCTCGACGCTTCAAGTGGCTTGTTGTGACGAGTTCCGAGCACATGGCTTATCTCCCGCAAGACGGCGGCGAGATCGTCGGCGACCTCCTCGCGGATCGCCGCGGGGAGGCTTTTCCAGACCCCTTCAGGCTCGATAGGCATGCGCCCTAGCTCCCTTCGGCCACTGCGATCAAATCCTCGATCGCATCGACGTTGAGCTTGGCGCGAAAGGCGCGAGAAACTCGCGCCGACGCCAAATCGGTTACTCCGACCGGAACCAGCAACGTTAGACCGAATCGGTAATTTACTCTCACGAGCGACTCGCCGCACGAGACTGTTTCGACTGAAACGAGATTGAAACGCCGGCCGTAAAGCGGGTGAGTTGGGTCGATAACTTCGACTTTCTCGGAAAGCGCAACATCGTCGTGAGGATGTGGGGCGCCTTGGAACCCCTTCGTTGTCGGGCATAGATTGGCGAATGCCCCAGAAGACCTGGCGTCCCAAGGCGGCGGGGTGACTGCGGCCGATTGACTCAGGGAGCGGTTTCGCGGGCGATTTTTGCTGCGCGATATGCTTTCCTCTTCTTCGTGACGAGCCCTTCCGAACACCGCGCCGACGGCCTACCGAGCGAGCTTCCGAGCGACCTGGCGAGCGCGCATGCGATAATCCTCACGCAGCGCGAGATGTTGGCCGCCGCGCAGAGCGAAGCGAAGGTCCGCGTCCTGGAGATCGAACGTCTGAAGCTGCTATTGGCGAAGGCGCGTCGGGAGCGCTACGGCCAGTCGTCGGAGCGCGGCAAGCTCCTCGTCGAGCAACTCGAACTTGCGATCGAGGACCTGGAGGAGACGCAGGCCGAGGAAGAGGCCAGGGCCGAGATCGCGACGCCGGAAAACGCCAAGGCGAAGCGTCGGCGCGGACCCCAAAAGCTGCCCGACGATCTGCCGGTCGAGCGGATCGTCGAGCCAGCGCCCTGCGCTTGTGGCAAGTGCGGAGGCTCGCGGCTGCGCAAGCTCGGCGAGGTGGTCTCCAAGACGCTCGAATGCGAGCCGCGGCGTTGGAAGATCGTCGAGCGTGTGCGCGAGAAGTTCGCCTGCCGCGACTGTGAGGCGATCACCGAACCGCCGGCGCCGTCGCATCCGATCCCGCGGGGCTTTGCTGGCCCGAGCCTGCTCGCCATGATCCTGGTCGGCAAGTTCGCCGATCATCAACCGCTGCATCGCCAGAGCACGGCCTTCGCCCGCGAAGGGGTCGAACTCGACGACTCCACGCTCGCCGACTGGGTCGGCCGCCTGCGTCGGCGCGCTCGATCCATTGCTCGGCGGGTTGCGCGAGCATGTCCGGCGGCCGAACGCCTGCATGTCGACGACACGACCGTGCCGGTGCTGGCCAAGACCAAGACCCGCACCGGGCGGCTCTGGGTCTATGTGCGCGACGATCGGCCTTTTGGCGGCCAGGGGCCACCGGCGGCTCTATTCGACTATTCGCCCTCGCGCCACGGCGAATATCCGCGCCGAGTTCTGGCCGCCTGGTCCGGCGTCATGCAGGCCGACGCGTTCTCGGGATTCAACGCCCTCTACGCCGAGGACCGCAAGCCGGCACCGATCGTCGAGGCCGCGTGCTGGGCGCACGGCCGGCGCGAGTTCTTCGACCTGGCGAAACTGACCAAGGCGCCGATAGCCAGCGAGATCGTGCGCCGCATCGACGAACTGTTCGCCATCGAGCGCGACATCAACGGCAAGCCGCCCGATGCACGGCGAGCGGCGCGCCAGGAACGCTCGAAGCCGCTGGTCGTCGCGCTCGAAGCCTATCTGCGCGAACAGTACGAGCGGCTGTCGCCGAAGAACGCCGTCGCCAAGGCGATCCATTACATGCTCGTCCGCTGGGCGTCGTTCACGCGCTACCTCGACAACGGACGGATTTGCCTCTCCAACAATGCCGCCGAGCGGGCTTTGCGCGGCGTTGCGCTCGGGCGCCGCAACTGGACCTTTGCCGGTTCAGACGAGGGCGGCCGTCGCGCCGCAGCGCTCTATTCGCTGATTCAGACCTGCAAGCTCAACGACATCGATCCGCGAGCTTGGCTCACCTATGTGCTCGCAACCCTGCCAGACCATCCCATAACCAGGGTCAACGAACTGATGCCCTGGGCTTGGAAAGCTCGCATCGAGGCGGCCGCTCAAGCCGCAACCGCCGCAGCCGCGTAGCAAACTATCCCGACAGACGAATGTCCGCGCCCCAGGGCGCATGCCGGATGCTTACGCATGAACTGCCAGATATTTTCCTGCGGGTTCGATTCCGGGCATTTGGGCGGCAATGGGATCAGGGTGACGTCCGCGGGGCGAGCGTGACCCGTGACTTGCGCTCATGCAGGACGAGCACGGGCCGCATGCGCTTGCAGATGATCAGCTCGCCCTCCCAATGGCCAGCCTCGGCACGGGTTTCGACGGTTTTGGGCCGATCGTGGATTGAAGCGCGATCCTTGATGGTGTCGCGCGAGGGTCTGGCGCGACGTGCGCGGCGGCCTTTGTGGCGACGCGTCAGATAGCGCCATAAGGTCTCGGCCTTCTGCGCGGCCCGATAGATGAAGGCGTAGATTGTCTCGCAGCCGATGGCCCGCAGCCGCGGTTCGTTCCCCGCCTTCAACCAACCGGAGATTTGCTCGGGCGTCCATCCCTCGGCGAGGCGATCACGGACAAAGCCGCGCAGGGCTCCCTCTCGTTCGAGGATCGCTTCACGCCGCCTGCGCGACATGTAGGGTCCGG
>JBEKSH010000258.1:0-5106 GCA_049517235.1 Roseiarcus sp.
TATGCGATTCCGGCTTGATCGAGATCAAAGCCAGGGACGCCTGCCGACTTATCATATTTGATGGTTTTTTATGGTTGCGCTCCGCAGTGAGGAGGGTTTCCGCGTCTTTGAGGAAGAACTCGTCGACTAGGATTGGCTCGTCAGAAAGGCGAAGGAAAATCAAAGGTGAAGTCAAGGAGACAGTCGGCAAGGCAGCCGACTGTGGAGGGCGAGCCTCAAGATTCCGTCAGCGGCCCCAAGGACGCGTGCAAAGAGAAATAGGCGTCGCGGGGTTGCTGTCTCGTTCATCGTGGTTTCCAGGCGCACGGACGCCTGCGAGCCGGAAAATTCAGGGAGGATGTCATGGTCAAGGCAAATACGCGGCGCATGCTGCTCGCGGCGGCGGCCGTCGCGCTGACGGTTGGCGCGGCTCAAACGGCTCATGCGGCGGACCCGACGGCGAAATGGTGTCAGGGCGTCAAGATCGCCGCCTTTCCCGGCGGTCCGCAGGGCGGCGTCTTCGCCAACAACGTCTATAACGGCTACCGTCAGGCCGAACTCGATCTCGGGCCGAGCGTGACCTATTATTTCTCGAACTGGGATCCCAACCTGATGATCACCCAGCTCCAGCAGGCGATCGCCACCAAGGTCGACGGCGTCGCCTTCATGGGGCATCCGGGCGACGACCCCACCGATCCGCTCATCGACAAGGCCTTCGCTCAGGGCATCATCTTCACGACGGCGAACACCGCGCTGCCGAAGGCGCAGGAGAAGTACGGGCCTCAAGGCATGGGCTATGTCGGCGCGCCGAACCACGCCGCTGGCTACGCGCTGGGCGCCGAGGCGGCCAGGCGCGCGGGCCTGAAGTCAGGCGACACCGCCTTCGTCTGGGGCCTCAAGGGCCAGGGCGGCGACCGCGGCTCGCGCACGGTCGGCGTGATCGAGGCGCTCGAAAAGGCCGGCGCCAAGGTGATCTATCAGGAGATCGACAAGGCGACCGACGCCGATCCGAACGCCGGCACGGCGACCTTCGTCGGGGTGATGAAAGCCAATCCGGACATCAAGGTCGTCGTCACCGACCACGGGGCGCTCACCTCGAACGTCGGCGTCTATGCCCGCGCCGCCTCGCTGAAACCGGGCCAGGTGCTATTCGCCGGTTTCGACATGTCGCCGAACACGGCGAAGGCCGTCAAGGAAGGCTATCAGAACCTGGTGATCGACCAGCAGCCCTATCTGCAGGGCTACCTGCCCATCCTCAACATCTGCCTGACCAAGAAGTTCGGCTTCTCGGGTCTGGACGTGAACACGGCCGGCGCCTTCGTCGACAGCAAGAACGTCGACGTCGTCGCGCCGCTCGCGGCGAAGGAAATCCGCTAGGGCTCTTTCGCCTAGGGCTCTTTCGCGTTAATCCTCGCGGGGCCGGTCAACCAGCCCCGCGAACTTTTGAGATATGGAGGCGGCCTTGGCGGAGCCCGCGACGCTTGGCGCCGGCGAACCGGCGGTCATCGAACTGCGCAATGTCTCCAAGACATTCGGCGAAGTGCGATCGCTGTCGGGCGTCAATTTCGCCGTCAATCGTGGGGAGATCGTCGGCCTGCTCGGCGACAATGGCTCGGGCAAGTCGACTCTCGTCAAGATCGTGATGGGCTTTTACCAGCCCGACGCCGGCGGCGAGATCTATTTCCACGGCAAGCGCCTGGACGACTGGTCCGTGGCGCGCGCGCGGAGCCTCGGGATCGAAACGGTCTACCAGGAGCGGGCGCTGTGCGAGAAGCAGCCGATCTGGCGCAACATGTTCATGGGGCGCGAGCCACACACACGCTGGGGCTTGCTCGACGTCAAAACTATGCGCGAGGAGTCGGCGCGGCTGATGAGCGAGCATATGGGCTTCACCTCCGCCGCGGTGCATCCCGACAATGTCGTGGCGACGATGTCGGGCGGCGAGAAGCAGGGGGTGGCGATCACGCGGGCTCTTTATTTCGAAGCTGAGCTCGTGATCCTCGACGAGCCGACGATGGGCCTGTCGCTCAGCGAGACGCGCAAGACGCTCGACTTCATCGGCAACATTAAGAAGGCCGGCAAGTCGGCGATCTATATCGATCACAATATCTTCAATGTCTATCCCGTCGTCGATCGGCTCTATGTGCTCGACCGCGGCAAGGTCGCCGGCGTCTACGCAAAAAGCGAAATCACGATCGACGAGCTGATCGACCGGCTCTATCGCGTCGCGCGCACCGGGTCGATGGGGTAGACGCGATGGTCAACCAGGCTTTGCCCGCACGCCCCGCCGACAACCGCGGCGCGCCGCCGTCGTTGTTGCGCCGCTACGGCAGCCAGCTCGGCATCATCGGCGTCGGCCTCGCGATGTGGCTCGGATTCGTCATCGCGGCGCCGAGGGTCTTTACCGATCTCGACATCTATCGCGCTTTCGCCGAGACGACGCCGCTGTTCGGCATTGTCGCGCTGTCGCTGACTTTCGTCGTCATCACCGGCGAGATCGATCTCTCGTTCCCCTCGGTGATGGCGCTCGGCACGGCGGCGTTCTGCCTCGTCACCGCTTACGGCGGCGCGCCGTGGTGGGTCGGCCTCGCCTGCGCCCTGGCGACCGGCGCCGTCTGCGGCCTGGTCAACGGCCTCCTGGTGGCGACGCTCAACATCCCCTCGCTCGTCATCACCATCGGCACGCAGTTCCTGTTCCGCGGCCTCGAACTGGTGCTGATGAGCGGCACCGGGGTGCCGCTGACCCCCGACAAATACCCTGAGATGCACGCGCTCCTGCGCGAATCCTATTTCGGCGTGCCGGTCCAGACGCTGTGGATGATCGCCATTCTGATTGCCCTATGGATTCTGCTCAACCGCACGCGCTTCGGCGCGCATGTCTTCCTCGTCGGCGACAATCAGATCAGCGCGCGGCTGATGGGCGTCAATGTGGCCCGGGTGAAGATCAAGGCCTTTGTGCTGGTCGGCGTCACCGCGGTCTTCTGCGGTTTGCTGACTTCGATCTACGGCTACTATTTCTGGCCGACGACCGGCGAGGGCTCGCTCCTCAACACGATCGCCTCGGTGTTCCTCGGCGGCACGTCGGTGTTCGGCGGCACGGGCTCGGTGGTGGGCACGTTCGTCGCCTCCTTCATCATCGGCGCGATCAACGCCGGCATCGTCTCGGCCGGCATCAACGCGTTCTATACGCAGCTCGCCTTCGGCCTCGTGATCGTCATCTCGGTCGTCCTGCAAACCATCATCGACCGCCGCATCCGACGCCAATCCCTCACCGGGCGGTGAAGCATGCCGCAAGCTCGTCAGGTTCGAAGCACGCCGCCGCCTATGCAAGCCGATCTGCGCCGCGCATACGCGTCGCCATCGACATGGCGCGCGGCGCGCCAGGTCGCGTGTCGCAGGTGCGCTCGCGCATTATGATAGAATCATGTCGATTTCGACCAAATCGCCGGGCGACAGCGACGGCCCGGCAAGGGAATCGAGGGAATCGTCCAATTGCTGCGCCGTTCGCGCGCCAACCAGCGCCGATGTGACGCGGCTGTCGCGCAGAACCCACTTGAGCGCGAGATGAGCGAGCGGGATGTGCAGCCGCCTGGCGATCGGCTCGAGCAGACGGACCTTTTTCATGATGGCGTCGCTGACGCCTTCACGCCCCATCGAGCCGCCGCGACTGCCTCGCTGCGCACGCGACCCTTCGGGGACTCCATTCAGGTATTTGTCCGTAAGCACGCCTTGGTGAAGCGGCGAGAACGCGATGCAGCCGACGCCGGTCTCCCCGAGCGCGTCGAGCAGCTTGTCGCGCTCGATCCAGCGGTCAAGCATCGAGTAATTCGGTTGATGGATGAGGCACGGCGTTCCCAGCGACCGAAGCATGGCGATCGCCTTCCGCGCGTCCTGCGCGCGGTAGTTCGAAAGGCCGACATAGAGCGCCTTGCCCTGCCGCACCGCGTCGGCGAGCGCCGTCATGGATTCTTCGAGGGGCGTGTCCGGATCTGGCCGATGGTGATAGAAGATGTCGACATAGTCGACCCCGAGACGCTTCAGGCTGGCCTCGAGGCTCGCAAGCAGGCTCTTGCGCGACCCCCATTCTCCGTAGGGGCCCGGCCACATTCGATAGCCCGCTTTGGTCGAAACAATGATCTCTTCGCGATGGGTTCGCAGATCGGCGGCCAGGACGCGCCCGAAGCTCTCCTCCGCGGCGCCGGGCGGCGGACCGTAGTTGTTGGCAAGATCGAAATGCGTGACCCCCCGGTCAAAGGCGCGGCGCAAAATGGCGCGTCCGGTCTCGAAAGCGTCCAGACCGCCGAAATTCTGCCACAGCCCCAGTGAAATCGCGGGAAGCATGAGGCCGCTCGCGCCGCATCGGCGATAGGAGGCATTGTCGTAACGGTCTTGAGCGGCAAGGTAGTTTGGACCGAACATTCACGGAGCCTTCGTTTGCCCGGCGCATCGCCGGATCGCCCGCTCGGGCAGCTTGCGGAAGTTCACGCCCTCATCCCGATGGGCGAGCATCCGGCTTGCGGAGAAAGACTGTCAAACCTCGTCATCCGATTGAGCCTTGGGCTTGCGCGAGGGTTGCGAATCTCGTCGTGGGCGGCTGGCTGATCGGCGCCTCGGCCGCACGCGGTTGATGAAGGGACCGCACGCAAGACCACGCTCGTGAGGGGTGCTCCGCCCAGCTTCGCCGTGTTTGGCGCCAACTTTACCATGCGTCCTGGCGTTGTCACGTCGACTTGGCCTTGCGGTCCGTCGGGCGGCCCGGCAGCCAGGGGATGGCGAAAATCAGTATCCGCGGAACTCACCCTGCTGAAGCATTCGCCATCACATCGAGATTGAGCCCTCGCGGAAGTCGGTGCGGTCGAGCCAGACGTTGAGGAGGACCGGCTTGCCGGCTCTGGCGGCGGCGCGGGCGCGGTCAAGCGCGTCGGGAACCTCGGCGTTCGTCTTCACCACAATGCCTTCCGCTCCGAACCCTGCAGCGACCTCGTGGTAGGCGGTGCGGGCGAGCACCGTGCCGACGTCGTCATGCAGCATCTTCACCTGCTCGCGCGCGATCTGGGTCCAAGAGGCGTCGTTGCCGACGACAGCGATCACCCGAATGCCGTGGCGCACGAAAGTGTCGAATTCGGC
>JBEKSH010000259.1:0-5084 GCA_049517235.1 Roseiarcus sp.
CCATAGCTTGTGCAATTCGCCGGGCAGGCCGCCCGCCGCGCACACCACGATGTCGGACGCCGCGCCGGCGCGTTGCAGGGCGCCGAGCACCTGGGCGTCGGACGGCAATTCGAGATTGGTCGAGGCGGTGTAGCGGGCGGCGACTTGCGTCCATTCCGTCTTCGCTTGGTGGGCCGCATCGCGCCAGGCCTTGGGCGCCTGCCAGTCGCCGAGGGCGGCGTCCAGCGCGTCGAGCCCGGCGCGCGCGTCGGCGACCAGCGGGAGGGCCCGGTGCTTGGCCGCGTCGAACGCCTGGACGTTAAGGCCGATGAAGCGGCGGGCCGGGTTCTGGAACAGGGCCCACGAGCCGGTGATGAAATCGGCGAGGCGGGTGCCGACGGCGAGAATCACATCGGCCTGCTGCGCCAGCTTGTTGGCCGCGCCGGTGCCGGTGACGCCGACGGCGCCCACCGACAGGGGATGATCGACGGGCGTCGCCGACTTGCCGCCTTGGGTTTCGGCCACTGGGATCGCGTGCTTCTGGCAGAAGGCGATGAGCTCCTGCTCGGCCTGCGAATAAAGAACGCCGCCGCCGCAAATGACAAAGGGCTTGGCGGCCGCGCGCAAGACGGCGACCGCCTCCTTCAGTTCATGGGCGTCCGGCCCCTGGCGGCGCGGACGGTGCAAGCGCTCCTCGAAGAAGCTTTCGGGATAGTCGTAGGCTTCGGTCTGCACGTCTTGGCAGAAGGCGAGGGTCACCGGGCCGCATTCGGCGGGGTCGGTCAATACGGCGATCGCGCGGGTCAGCGCCGGCACGATCTGCTCGGGCCGCGTCAGGCGGTCGAAATATCGGGATACCGGCTTGAAGCAATCATTGGCGCTGATCGTGCCGTCGCCGAAATCCTCGACCTGCTGCAGAACGGGATCGGGCCGGCGATTGGCGAATACGTCGCCCGGCAGCAACAGCACGGGCAGACGGTTGACCGAGGCGGTCGCGGCGGCGGTGACCATATTGGTCGCGCCGGGGCCGATCGAACTGGTGCAGGCCATCATGCGGCGGCGGCGCGACGCCTTGGCGTAAGCGACCGCCGAAAGCGCCATCGCCTGTTCGTTATGCGAGCGGTAGGTCGGCAGGACGTCGCGCGCCGCATAAAGCGCTTCGCCGAGGCCCGCCACATTGCCGTGGCCGAATATCGCGAACACGCCGCCGAACAGCCGGACTTTCGCGCCGTCGACCTCGGTCATCTGCTGGGCGAGGAAGCGGACCGTCGCCTGCGCGGCGGTGAGACGGATCGTTTTCATTTCGTCAGCTCCCGTTCATTTCTTTTCAATTCGAGCCAAAGTCAGTCCGACAAGGCGCGATGCGGCCGCAACGCCCGCAACGCCGCCGGCAAGTTCTCCTCGATCGCCGCGTCGATTCGTCGCCGGTTTCGCTGAAAGGCGATTCCAAGCAAGATGATTCCCAGGCCGATCGCCGACAGCGCGAAAGAAAACAGGACCATATCCCTAAACACGTCCGACGCGAGATAGCCGAGGTAGCCCGCGACGCCCAAGGTTCCGAGAATCGCGTAGATGCGGCGGTCGAGGAACAGGCCGAGCGCGATGAAGCCGATGTTTATCACGCAAAACACCGCCTTGCCGAAGCCGGTCGATCCTTCGGACGCCGCCAGCGCGCCCCACAGCGTGAGCCCGCCGAACAGGTGGAGCCAAAATCCGAAATCGCCGCGGCGTCCGCGCGACAGGTCGAGCGCCCAGGCGACCACGATCATCGCCAGGCCGAAATCCGTCGAGACCCGCCGTCGCAGCTCCCAGTCGTTCAAGGCGCCGGCGTCGAACCATCGCACGATGTCCATCGACATGAACCACAGCGCGACGGCGGCGATCATCAGGATGAATGGGAAAGGATAGAAGCGCAGCGCGACGGCCGCGGCGACGATCGCGCCGGCCTCCATATAGAGCCAGCTGCCGTTGATATAGGGAAAGAAGTCCTTGTATTCGCCCGGCTTGTCGAAGCTCCAGAGGTCGAGCGCATCCTGGACGCCATAGATGGCCAATGGCGCGAGCGAGACGGCGACGGCGATGCACAGGCCGCCGGGAACGCGCAGTTCCGTGTTGCGCCACAGGCGCCGGCCAAGCAGCACGAAGCCCAGCGCATAGACGACGGCCGTCGTGGTGAGCGCATAGCCGCCGAGCGCGTTGAACGCCGCAGTGGAGAACAGGCCCATCGCGCTGATGACGATCAGCGCGCCGGCGTACCAAAGCACATGGCTGACGTCGAATTTCGGGGCCGGCGCCGAGGGCGCCTCCTCGGTCGCCGGACTTGCGCGGTTTCGCGCGAACGCGACAAGCCGGTCGCGCGCGCCCGCGTCGATAACTCCGGCGTCGACCGCCGCTTGCAGCGCGCCCTCGTCGATCATGAGTCTCGCCCGCGCGGCGCGGCGGCGCTCCGCCACATCTCGCAAAGGCGCGCGAACGAGCCCGCCATCAGCTCGACCGCCGCCGCGTCGCCGATCCGCCCCGCGAACCAGGCCTGCGCCGGCTCGGCGAAGATCGTGCGCCCGACCGCGAAGCCCTTGACGAGGGCGCAGCCGCGGGCGATCGCGAAGGCGCTTCCCAGTTGCTGCTCGGGCGCCTCGAGACCGAGCAGCACAATGCCGCGACAATAGGGATCTTGGGTCGCGATCGATCGCGCGATATTCTCCCACGCCTTGGCGGTGGCCTGGCTCTCGAGCTTCCACCAATCCGGCCTGACGCCGATCGCATAGAGGTGATCAAGGACGCTGGAAATCGTCGTATCATGGATCGGCCCATGTTTGCTCGCGATGATCTCGATCAGCAATTCGCGGCCGATGGTGCGCGCCGCGTCATACAGGCGCAGCAATTCGCGGTCCTGCCGCACCTTCATTTCGGGCGAGTCGTCGGGGTGATAGAAGCACAGGCACTTGATCGTATGGCTGAGCGGCCATTCGATCAGTTTGGCGCCGAGCGAGCCGCCGAACTCGAAGTCGAGCGGCCGCGCGCCCGGCTCTTCGACCGGCCGACCGATCCAGAAGCCGTGGTCGGCGGCGCGAAACAGCGCCTCGCGGCCATATTTGCCGTCCAGCAGCACGCCGAAGCCGGGCCGGCCGCCGGCGACCCTGGCGGCCGCCTCGACGGCGAGCTGCTTGAAGACGCCGATGCGCCCGCGCGGCGCATCGGCTTCGTCGGCGATGTTCTCCAGCTGGGCGCGGTGGTCGATCGCCAGGGCCATCAGTTCGGGCGGTTGCTTGGCGCGGGTGGTCGCCCAGTGGATATGGTTCAGCGCCGTGTCTTGGCGCAGCGCGCGGTGCGGCGAACCATGCTCGAGGAAACGCCGCAATTCCGGGTAGGTCGGATATTCGGCCGAACACAGCAGGCGCGAAACGGCGAAGGCGCCGCCGGCGTTGGCGAACGCGCAACAGGTCGCGAGAGGCTCGTCGCGCAGCCATCCGCGCAGGAAGCCGGACATGAAGGCGTCGCCTGCGCCCAGCACGTTATAGACCTCGACCGGAAAGCCGGGGCCTTTCACACCATCCTCGATCGACTCGGGGATGGCGTCGGGGAACACGACGCAACCCATCGGCCCGCGCTTCATGACGATCGTCGCCTTGCTCAGCGCGCGCACGGCTTTCAGGGCGCCAAGCGGATCGTCGGCGCCGCCGGCGATCATCAGTTCTTCCTCGGTGCCGACGATCAGATCGCATTGCGGGAGGATCTTCTGCAGGCGCTGCGTCACCTCGCCCGACTTGATGTAGCGCTCCTCGCCCGCGCCGTGCCCGGCCAGACCCCAGAGGTTCGGGCGATAATCCACATCGAAAACGACCTTGCGGCCGTGCTTCCTGGCGAAGGCGATCGCCAGATTCTGCGCCGCCGCGTTGATGCGTCGCGCAAAATGCGTTCCCGTGACCACGACCGCCTTGGCGCTGGCGATGAAGGCCTCGTCGATGTCGCTCTCGTCGAGCGCGCTGTCCGCGCAATTGTCGCGATAAAAGATCAGCGGGAAGGTCTTGTCGTCGCGAACGCCCAAGATGACCAGCGAGGTCAGGCGGCTCGGGTCGGTGTGAACGCCGGCGACGTCGACGCCCTCCCTGGCGCATTGCTCGGCGATATAGCGCCCCATATGCTCATCGCCGACACGGGTGATGAGGCCGCTTTTCAGGCCCAGCCGCGCCGTGCCGATCGCGATATTGGTCGGGCAGCCGCCCACCGCCTTCGAAAAACTCGCCATATCCTCGAGCCGCCCGCCGACTTGCGCGCCATAAAGGTCGACCGACGAGCGGCCGATGGCGATGACGTCGAGGGTCGGAGTGGACACGAACGGCGGTTCCTGCTTTGCGGCGCCCCGGGACGCGAGAGCCGGCTTCGGCCCCGACGCGCCGCCGGGCGTTCAAGGTTCGATCGGCGGATCGCTGACCCCGACGATCGTCTGGTCGAAGTCGATATTCGAGCCGGTCATCAGCCCCGATTCGTCGGATGCGAGATAGGCGCAGGCGCGCGCGACCTCATTGGGGTCGATGAGGCGCCCGAACGGGCGCGACTTGGCGGCCGCCGCTAGCCAGCCGTCCTGCGCGCCGTGATAGGTCTTCATGATCCGGTCTTCGCCGGGCGTCGCCATCCAGCCGATGTTGAGGCCGTTGACGCGGATGCGGAATTTGATCAGCGAATGCGCGACATTTCTGGTTAGCGTGGCGAGCGCGCCCTTGGAAGAGCAATAGGCGGTGATGAACGGCTGGCCGCCGTGCGCGGACATCGACTGAATGTTGACGATCGAGCCCGCTATCTTCTCGCGGCGCATGATCTTCGCCGTCTCCTGGATCAGGAAGAAAGGCGCGCGGACATTGACGTTGAAAATCTCGTCGAAGCGTTGTTCGGTCGTGTCGAAAATATTGCCGCGGTCGGTGACGCCCGCGGCGTTGACCAGCGCGTCGACCTTGCCGAAGCGGCGATCCGCTTCGGCGATCACTTTGCGGCAATCGGCGACGATTCCAAGGTCCGCCGCGACGAAGGAGGTCGGGCAGCCGGCCGCCTCGATCTCCCGCGCCACGCGTTCGCCTTTGGCGGCGTTGCGCCCGCAAATGACCAGACCC
>JBEKSH010000260.1:0-5078 GCA_049517235.1 Roseiarcus sp.
TAAAGCGGCAAGGCCGCGCCGGCGCGTTCCGTCGAGCGGATATTCATCGGGCCCTCCTCCTCGATCCGGCGAGGGTTTAGCAGGATTGGCGAAGCTTCGCGACAGGTCCGCGGCGGGCCCGAGGACGTCGCAAGGGCCGTCGCGGCGGCGCGCCGGGCGTTCGAAGGCGACTGGGGGCGGCTCACGGCGCTCGAGCGCGGCCGCCTGCTGATCAAGCTCGGCCAGGCGATCGCCGACAACGCGCCCGAGCTTGCGGCGCTGGAATCGCGCGACACCGGCAAGCCGCTCAAGCACGGCGCGGCCGACATGGTCGCGGCGGCGCGCTATTTCGAATTCTACGGCTCGGCCGCCGACAAGCTGCACGGCGAGACGTTGCCGTTCCTCAACGGCTATACCGTCGCCATCGTTCGCGATCCCCACGGCGTCACCGGCCATATCATTCCGTGGAACTATCCCGCCCAGATATTCGGGCGCTCGATCGGCGCTTCGTTGGCCTGCGGCAACGCGTGTGTGGTCAAGCCGGCCGAGGACGCCTGCCTCAGCGTCATTCGCTTCGCCGAGCTGGCGCGGGAGGTGGGTTTTCCCGAAGGCGCGCTGAACATCGTGGCGGGCCTCGGCGGCGAGGCGGGCGCGGCTTTGTCCGGCCATCCCGGCGTCGATTTCCTGTCGTTCACCGGCTCGACGCAGACCGGTTCGGCGATCCAGGCGGCGGCGGCGCGCAACAATATCGGCTGCACGATGGAGCTCGGCGGCAAGTCGCCGCAACTGCTGTTCGCCGACGCCGACATCGAGGCGGCCGTCCCCGTCGTCGTCAACGCGATCATCCAGAACGGCGGCCAGACCTGCTCGGCCGGCTCGCGCGTGCTGATCGAGCGCTCGGCCTACCCGGCGTTTTCGTCGGCGATCGCCGAGCGCTTCGCCAGCGTCCGCGCCGGCCCGCACGACCGCGACCGCGACATGGGGGCGATGATCAACGCCAGGCAGCGCGCGCGGGTGGAGGGTTATCTGGCGCGGGCGAAAGAGCAGGGCCGGCGCGTTCTCGCGCAAGGGCTGGTCGACGCCGACGCGCCCGCCGGCGGCTTCTACGTCACGCCGACGCTGTTCGGTGAAGTCCCCCGCGCGGACGCGCTCGCCAACGAGGAAGTGTTCGGCCCCGTGCTGTCGCTCATGCCTTTCGAGGACGAGGCGGACGCCATCGCGCTCGCCAACGGCACGCCCTATGGCCTGGTGGCGGGCGTGTGGACGCGCGACGCCAAACGCTCGATCCGCGTCGCGCGCGCGATGCGCTGCGGCCAGGTGTTCGTCAACGGCTACGGCGCCGGCGGCGGCGTCGAACTGCCGTTCGGCGGCGTCAAGAAATCCGGCCACGGCCGTGAAAAGGGTTTCGAGGCGCTCTACGAATTCTGCGCCGCCAAGACGATCGTGATCAACCACGGGTGAAGGGCGCAAAGCCCTTCTCCCGCCTTCGGCGGGAGAAGGTGGCCTCGCGAAGCGAGGTGGACATTATCGCACTTTTGATCGAGGGCAGCGGGTAGGGCCGTGAAATTATCCCGTACGGATTCAATCCGTATGGTATAGTGCAAGGAACGAACTTAGGAGATTCCCGTGCCCCGCGCTCTGACCGACAGGGGTCGAGTCGAATTGCGACTTCGCCCGGAAGACAAAGCGACCCTCACGCGCGCCGCCGCCATCAAGCGACTCGATTTGACGGGCTATATTCTGGGCAACGTGCTGCCGAAGGCCGAGGCGGATATTGCCGAAGCCGAGCGGCTCACGCTTTCGGAGCGCGATTCCCTGCGGGTCCTCGCCCTCCTCGAAAATCCGCCGGCGGCTCCCGACCGTCTGGTGCGCGCCGCAAAGGGTGGTTTTACGCTCCCGTGACGAGCATTGCCTGGAAGGAAACGCCGATCGCCAAGCGGCACGACCGCGCGGCCTTCGATTGCGGTGATGCCGATCTCAACCTCTACCTGCAACGCTTCGCCCGTCAGAACCACGAAAGCGGCGGCGCAAAATGCTTCCTTGCCGCGCCTTCCGACGCGCCAACGCGTATTCTCGGCTTCTACACGCTGAGCCCGGCCTCGATCGAATTTGCGCGCACGCCCGCTCTCGCAAAGAAGGGTCTCGCGCGTTACGACGTGCCCGTGTTTCGCCTCGGTCGGCTGGCCGTCGATAAAACGGTGCAAGGCCGAGGACTCGGCGGCGCTCTATTGCTCCGCGCGGCCGGCCGCTGCATCCGCGTCGCGCAGGATGTTGGCGGCGTCGCCCTGCTCATCGATGCGAAGAACGATCGCGCGGCGCGCTGGTACGAAAGCTATGGCGCTCTGCCGATGCTCGATGCGCCGCTCTCACTCGTCCTGCCGCTCGCCACGGTCGCCGACGCGATCAAGCGCGGAATCTAAGCCGACTTCTGCGACGGAATTTTGCGCCAGATTTCTGCAACAAAAAACCACAATCCGATCAATGGACTGCGTTTGTTCCGAAATTCTTGATTTACGCACCAATCGCGTCAGGACTGAAGCCGTTGCGGAGCCGCAATGCGACTCCGAGTCCGCCGACTGTATTAGGCGTCCGCTCCGTGGCCGGTAATGGAGGGGTCAAGCGATGCGACAAAGCGTTCAAAGCGTGTCGCGAACCAGCGCCAATTTTGAAGACCAGGTAGGTTTTGCGTCCGGGTCAGCGCAGTAATTTGATCTTCGCAAAATGTCCTTACCCCGGCGATCCACTCGCGGGCGGATTCGATTCGGTTGCTCTTGAATTGCACTTCCCGATCATAGGCAGCCCGCATGTAGTTGAGGCATGAGAAGCCGTCATCATCGAAGTGTAAATAGGGGTTGGAGCCAAGTTTCTCCGTTGCTTTTGCCGAAAGGATAACCCGAGGACGTCCGGCGAATTTCGAATCCAGCTCATACGCCTCGACCAAGCCCGCCCCGAACACCACACCGCCGCCGTGGTGCAAGGGACCATACGCGATGCCTCCCCGCACAAGGCACCCTAAACGTATCGCGTCAGAAAAAATAGAAGCTACAAGGTCAGCCAAATCAATAACGATCAGACCCGCTCCGACAAGCGCCAACCCACCGGCCGGAACAGAAAACACCATGCAATCCGAAAATGCTGAAATGGCCGGTTGAACTGAATGTACTCTGCTCGTAACGTCAATAGGTTTAGTTTCCCTTTTAAAATCGCCCTTTATTTCTGCGAGACTGGTCAAGAGCGAAAGTATCTGGCCCTGACGCGCATCACCCTGCGCCTTTATGATTGAACCGAAGCCAAGCAAGTCGATGAACGCGATTACTTGGTCGTCCATTTCTTCCCCCTATCTTGCCAAAGGAGAATAGCAGCAAGCACAGCATGGCGGGCGGTCGCACCCTGAAAGCGGCAACGACGGCACATCCTCGATTGGATATACAACACCTTTTTGCGCATCACTCACTGGACAGCCGCCCGGCAAAATTTCCACCCCTCGTAATGCGCCGGTACGTGCCGCCTTTCGATAGCGGGCTAGGGTTTGCCGATGTTGGTGTGCTACGCTAGGGGGTAGCTTAGGTGAGCCAAATGCCATACAAAGTGACCGTCCAGAGAAAAGATGGAAGCCGGATTGCAGTGCCGGACATCCATCGTACAACAACTCCGCAACGCGGTGAAATCATGGAGGTGGAAATCGAAAACGCGACTGTCCGAGCCCTCGTGTCTTTCGTCACAACCTACCCCTCAAAATCACCGGGAACAGCAGTTGAGACAGTTGATGATGTCGATGCAACGGAAATAGATTGACCGATTTGCGTCACGGCTGAATGGCCTAGCGTCGCTTCCGGTTAATGTCGCATGAGCTCCATTATGGAACCCGCCGTGTCCTTCTTCGACTCCGCAATCCAAACATTGCTCCCCGTCACGGCGTCGCGCGCAGCGCCTCGCTCACGGCCGCAGGATTGCGGGCGATGACCAAAAGGTAAGCTCGCGCGGCCGCGTCGGGGTCTTTGCGCGATTGCTCCCAATCGCGCAACGTGCCCAAGGGAATGCGAAACCGCGCCGAGAACTCTTGCTGCGAAAGGCCGAGGGCGCGGCGAATGATCCTCACCTGCGGCGTCCGCTTCATGCGCTTCATATCGCCGGGCGCGAGGGGTCGCGCGTCAGGGTCGCTCAATGCGGCGGCGTGACGCTGCGCCTCGGTCATGCCGTCGAGGCGCCGCCAGTCGCCCCGGGCCGGTCTAGCCGTCGCCTTCATGATATTGTCGCTGCTCATGCGGTTCGGCTCGTCTGGCCGAGATCATGCGGATGCCGGTTACGACGTATGATCGGAATTCGCATCCGGTCGGCGATGCAATTTTCTGGCGCGGATTTTCATTGAAATCGTAATGCTATGAACTATAATTCTTGGCACTAGGAATCGGCGTGAGGATTTTCAAAACCAGGGTGTTCGCCAAATTCACCCGTACGGCGCGAATCGCCGATTCCAGCTTGCGCGAGGCGGTCGAACGAGCCGAACGTGGGCTCGTGGACGCCGATCTTGGCGGGGGCGTCATCAAGCAAAGGGTGGCGCGGCAGGGGCAGGGCCGCTCCGGCGGCTACCGTATGTTGGTCGCGCTGCGCACAGACGTCCGCGCGGTCTTCCTTTATGGCTTTGCTAAAAACGAGCGGGACAATATCGAGGAAGACGAACTGGCGACCCTGCAGGAAATCGCGGCGACATGGCTTCGCGCCGGCGCCGAAGAAATCGAACGGGCCGTCGCAGACGTACAATTGCAGGAAGTGAACGATGACGACACGTGAGCGCAAGCCGACCCGGCTGACCAAAGCTCTGCTTGAGACGGCCAAGGACATGCGGCAGGGCGGCATTCTCGATGAAGCGGCCTATGATAAAATCACCATGCGCCATCTCGGCAATGCGTCAGCGCCGATGGCGACGCCGCTATCTGGCGACGAAATCCGCGCCCTGCGTGAGCGCGCGAAGATGAGCCAGGCTGTTTTTGCAAGATATCTCAACTTGACGGTTGGCTATGTCTCGCAACTGGAACGGGGGGCGAAGCGGCCATCCGGCCCGGCGCTCGCGCTCCTCAACGTCATCCGCCGCAAGGGCA
>JBEKSH010000261.1:0-5066 GCA_049517235.1 Roseiarcus sp.
CGAGGCTTTCGTAATGAGTAATCCAGGCGATCTCGCCGAAAGCGCCGCCCAAAGCGGCGCCGACTGCGAGGTCCGCGCCGGTCACCCGTTTTACAAGCGCCGCCATTTCCTTCGCCTGAGCCACTGCATCGAGAGATTTCCCCGGCGCCGCAACAATGGTTCGTACAAACGTGATCATGGTCGGTTCCTCCAAAAGGTGTAAGCCATTGCGATATCGCTTGGCGTTCGCGGTATCGACCCTTAATGCCGGGTCAAGACAGCAATATCACAGTTCCAGATTTCACACGTTCGTCAATCGTGGAATTAACGAATTGCAGGATCGAGGCGCGCATCGTTTGAATTACGCCGACGGCGCCGGTTCGTCGTCGACGGCTCCGCATGTTCCATCTGTCAAACAGATGGATAACATCATAAATTCATCGGTTCCGCTTTCGGGCGCCATAGGATATGCGGGAACGCGAAGCCGCCCGGCGGCGCCGGAGGCTTGGAGAAGCCGCGATGTCCGTTGAAGCCCGAATGCCCTGCCTGTTCATCCCGCACGGCGGCGGACCCTGTTTCTTCATGGACGCGCCGCCGCCGTTCTCGCACAGCGCGTGGGACAAGATGGCGGGCTATTTGCGCGGCGTCGGTCCCTCGCTCGCGGCGCGTCCCAAAGCCATCCTGGTCGTCTCGGGTCATTGGGACGCCAAGCGGCCGACCGTCAACACGGCCGCGCAGCACAGCCTCTACTACGACTACTACGGTTTTCCCGAGCACACCTATCGCCTGACCTATCCCGCCAAGGGCTCGCCCGAATTGGCCGCGCATGTGCGCGATCTGTTGGCCAGGGCCGGCGTCGAGTCCGACGAGGAGCCGCGGCGCGGCCTCGATCATGGCGTGTTCATCCCGTTCATGCTGATGTTTCCCGACGCCGACATTCCGATCGTGCAGTTATCGCTGCGCGAGGATATGGACGCCTCGGCGCATCTGGCGATCGGCCGCGCGCTCGAGCCGCTGCGCGACGAGGGCGTCCTGATCGTCGGCTCCGGAATGAGCTACCACAATTTGCGCGAGTTCTTTCGCCCGGGGCGGGGGGACGCCGACTCCAGGGCGTTCGATTCCTGGCTCGTCGACGCAGTGAGCGATCCCGCGCGGCGCGACGCGAGGCTAAAGGACTGGCTCGACGCGCCTTCCGCGGCGGCCTGCCATCCCGAGCCGGAGCATCTTCTGCCGCTGCATGTGGTCGCCGGCGCGGCGGGCGCCGACGTCGGGCGCCGGGTTTATGAAGACCAGATCCTCGGCAAGGCGGTTTCGGCGTTCCAGTTCGGCTGAACGCCGGCGCTCGCGAGGAACCCGCGCCCGATCCCCGATCGGCGTGGCGGCGCCGCGCAAAATCGACGGCCATTCGGTCGGACGGGTAGGCCGGCTCCGCAAACATGATATGAACTGCGGAGCGGAGCACGCCGGGGGACGACGATGCGGAAAGAGGTTCTTGTCTTGGCCGCCATGGCCCTGGCCGCGGCGGGGTGCGGCAGGACGCCTTTTCCCGTCATGGAGGCGCAACTGGAAGACCTGAAAGGCCAACCCGCCAAGGAGGTCATCCGGAGGCTCGGCGACCCGAACAGCACGGAGCAAATAGCTGGCGAAAAGGCCTATATCTGGGCCTCGGCCAGCAATGGCTCGTATCTCGCCGCCGCGGCCAACGCCATTGATTTCGACTGCACCGTGAGGGTTTTTGTCGACAAGGACGAAAAAATCTCACACTACGATTTCAAGGGCAATGTCGGCGGCTGCGCGCGCTATGCGCATCGGCTCGACAAAACCTACAACCTGATTCGCTGGAATGTTCCTGCAACCTGATTGGCTGGAATTCGTCCTGACGGCGTGACCGGCCGAATGCGGTTTGCTTGATCGACAGGGTGATCGACGGCGGCTGAACGCCATCGCCGCCCCGCCGACCCGGACGCGAAGCCGCGCGCTCAGCCGCCCCCCGCCGCGATGCCCTGGCGAACCTGATCGATCGCCTGGTCGATCAAGCCGATCGCCGCCAGGCGGTGACCGCCTTTGTTCGCCAAAGCCTCCCCCAGTTCGGCGCGCGCGCTCTGCAAGAATCCGATCGCCGCTTGCATGTGCGGCTGTTGTCCGACGGCGTAACCTATGCCGAGTCCGGTCGCCAGACTCGCCCCAAGAAGCAGTCCATAGGCTGGAAAACGTTTGGCCATGACGCATCTCCCCCTGCTCATGCTCTTTGGCGGCGACGAGCGAGCCGTCGCCCTTCGCCGATCGCGCGAGCTAAGCCGGTTCCAACCGGGCTGTCAAAGGCTGGGGGAAGTCGCCGCAATTCGCTTGCGATCCCGCCAGAGACGGAGATAATCGGCGCATCTCGCAGTGGGGGGACGCAATGCGCAGGATCGCTTCACGAGTCGTGGCTGTGGCGCTCGCCATGAGCTTGGGCCTGGCTTTCACCACCGATTCCGCGAACGCCTGGGGGAGCGGCGGCGGGGGCGGGAGCGGCGGCCCGCCGAGGGACAATCGGACGCCCGGTCAAAAAGCCATGGACAAGAGAAGCAAAGACAATCCCAATAAGAATAAATCGAAAAATGGTCCGTCTGGAGATCAAGGACTGAAGAAGGGTCCGTTTAAACACTTCTAGGGGAGATCAAGCGGCTCGCAATGTTGACCTGGGGCGTGGCCTGTTTAGGGCGCGCGGCGACGGGGGTAGCGGCAGGCGCGCCTTACGCGGCGCTCGCTCGCGCCCAGGCGCGGCGCCGGGCGCTGTCCTAGGTTGGCCGAGAGTGTTCGAATTTGAGGGGCGGGGTGTCCTAAATCGAAAAATCCGACACATTCGCTTGACTCTGAAGGCGTCTTAATTATTCACTAGGCTACGCCCTTGGCCACGGAGGCGTCGTTAACTGCTACCCGCTTTGTCGCGCGAATATGGCTACAGGGGACAACGCATCATGAAATTCACCTCAGCGCTTGCGGGCGCGACGCTGGCTTCCCTTGCGATTGCGGGGAGCGCGCAAGCTGCAGTTATCACGGGCCTCACGAATACAGGCGTCGTCGTGAGTAGTGGTGTCGATCAGGCCTGGACGATTACAGGTGGACCGTCTTTCCCCTCGCTTACATATCCGTCGGCCGCATACACGGATGCCACAACCGGAATTTTTCCTATTCCGCCGTGGGTGCCGAACAGCCTGACTTCATCGTGGGACACTCCTTTTAATCCTCTCAATTCGAATACCGATCCTTCAGTAAACGGCACATACGATTATTCCACATCGTTTGTCGTTAGTGGACCAGTATCATCGAGCGTCGGTGAGTTGAAGGGTCAGTTCGCTGCGGATAACGAAGTCGCGAGCATCGCGCTGAATGGCGTGAAAATATACACGGGTCCAACGGACGGGAGCAGTCAGTTCAGTGGCTGGACGAGTTTTTTTGATATAGGAAACTTCAAAACCGGTACGAATACTATCGTTTTTGACGTTGTGAACTACGCGCAGAATGGCGGCAATCCGAGCGGTCTAGACGTTCAGTTTCTGTCGAGCGCGGTTCCCGAGCCCTCGACCTGGGCGATGATGCTGCTCGGTTTTGCCGGACTTGGCTTTGCGGGATATCGTCGGGCACGGGCTCATTCGGACGTACTGCGCGCCGCCTGAACGAGATAGCTGCCATAGCGAAATGAAAGAGGCCGCCTCGGTTGGCGGCCTTATCTTATTGCGAGACGCGCAGCACCAAAACCAAAGCAGCCAACCCCGCGCGCATGTTGGCCGCCCTCTTCATCGTCTTGCAGCGCCGGCTGATCGGGCGCCGCGGCGGCGCAACTTGCTGCCAAATTCAAACTGACGCACCAGCCGGAGCCGGGTCGCGTCTCCGTTCGAAATTTCGCCATGTTGACGCCGGCCTCGCGCGCGCCGTCCGCTTCCGGTATGCTTGGCGGAAAGCATGGAGCGAGCGCGCGATGAGAATTCTCATGGTTATTTCTTTTTTACTATGCCTGCACCCGGCGCAGGCAAGCATGCTTGGGTGCGAACAAAAGACCGCTGATCCTCTTTATTGCCAAAATGGCGCGCGGCGCCCAATATGCTCTCAGGGCGGCTATCTGGTGTGGGCCGATACGCGCGTCGCTGTTTCCTCCGGAGAACTCGCCTTTTTGGCTTCCGACGGCCCGGTTCCGAGGCCGGCGTGCGCGGCGATCCCGGCCAAGTGAGGGATGCAGGCGCTAAGAGGCCCAAGAGACGAGAAGCGCCCCGCCGACGCAAACGCCCGCGCCGTCATGATCGCCAAGATCGCGACGGGAGAGATTGAAGAGGCGGAAGAACGCGCGGGGTGTTGTCCTAATTCGTCCATCAGTGTCCGAATTTGAGGGAAGGGGTGTCCTAATTTCGTCGCCGACGCTAGAATTAACATCTCAAGGCTCATTTGGGGGTGACGATGGCAATCCGAAAATACGCCGTGCTTCTTCTGGCTTGCGGCTTTGCAGCGATGATTGCCAATAATTCAGCTTTGGCCTGGGGGGCCGCTGGGGGCGGCAGTGGCGGCGGAAAGAGGACTGCGCAAACGCCGATTGACCCGGAGAAGCTGCGGAAAATCCGAGATTTAACCAAACGCCTCAAGGCGGAATTGAAATTCGACAACCAGAAGAGCAAAGAGGTCCAGTATAAAGAAGCAGGCCAAGCCGTTGACCTTGAAGATCTTTTGAAAGGGCTTCCTGCCAGTGATCCCGACGTAAAGGCCGGTCAGGCCATACTTAATCAGACCGGGTCCACAATAGGAGCGACACCAGGGAAATACTAAGATCGTCCACGCGCGACAGCTCGCGCTGAAGGCAAGCCAACCAAAGACCGAGGGCGGCGCCTTAATTGGCGGCCTCTTGTTTATTCCCGCATTGATCTCGGCGAAAACCAAAGCAGCCCACCTCGCGCGCATGCGGCTCGCCATGACTATGAACGGCTTTCGATGCGTTCTAGCCCGATCTATGCAGCCCTTTGACGCTCACGCGGCGCAAAGTGCGGCTTTCGCGTGATCGTTGCGGATTTCTCCCGATCGCGGTCGCGCCCCGTCGTCGCCGGCGATGCGCCAGCGTC
>JBEKSH010000262.1:0-9047 GCA_049517235.1 Roseiarcus sp.
GCCGTAGCGCGCGCCGCCGCTTTCGGCAGCCGCGTCATCATCATGGACGAGCCGACGGCGGCGCTCGGGGTCAAAGAATCGCGGAAGGTGCTGGAACTCATGCTCGAAGTGAAGAGGCGCGGGCTGCCGATCGTCCTCATCAGCCACAACATGCCGCAAATCTTTGAGGTCGCGGATCGTATCCACATTCACCGGCTCGGCCGGAGGATTGCGGTGATCGACCCGAAGAAATATTCGATGTCCGACGCGGTCGCGATCATGACCGGCGCGATGAACCCGCCGCCCGTCGATCAGGCGGCGTAACGGAACGCGCGCCGCCCTCCCGCCATGGCCGCATGGCGCTCAGAGATAACTTGTTTGTGCGTTGCGCGGCGGGCGAGCGCCGCTTAATTGTTCGAAGTCGAAGCGACGCCCGATCGCCCGATTGCTTGGCGTCGGCGCAACGACAATTCCGCCAGAAGGGAACTTGCAGATGAAATACCGTCCGCTTGGCCGCACCGGCCAGTTCGTCTCGGAAATATGCCTCGGGACGATGACCTTCGGCGGCGGCGCCGGCTTCTGGCGCAATATCGGCGCGGTCGAACAACAGGGCGCGACCGCGCTTGTCCGGCGGGCGCTCGAAGCGGGCGTCAATTTCATCGACACCGCCGACGTCTATTCCGAGGGGCAGTCGGAAGTCATGCTCGGCCAGGCCTTGCGCGACCTTTCCGTCAAGCGCGAGGACGTCGTCGTCGCCACGAAGGTTCGCGGCCGCACCGGGCCGGGCCCCAACGCGGTCGGCCTGTCGCGCGGGCATATCATGGATCAGGTCGCGGGCAGCCTGAAGCGGCTGGGCCTCGATCATATCGACCTCTATCAGATTCACGGGTTCGACGCGGCGACGCCGATCGAGGAGACGTTGCGCGCGCTCGACGACCTGGTGTCGCGCGGCCTGGTGCGGACGATCGGCTGCTCCAATATGGCGGCCTGGCAGATCATGAAGGCGCTCGGCGTCTCAAACGCGCGCGGCTACGCGCGCTTCGAGACGGTGCAGGCCTATTATACGATCGCCGGGCGCGACCTCGAACGTGAGATTGTCCCGCTGGTCGAGGATCAGGGCCTCGGAATCATGGTCTGGAGCCCGCTGGCCGGGGGCCTGTTGTCGGGCAAGTTCACGCGCAAGGGCTCGACCCCCAATGATGCGCGCCGCGTTGCCTTCGACTTCCCGCCGGTCGAGCGCGAGCACGCCTACGACATCGTCGAGGCGATGGAGCCCGTCGCCAGGGCGCATGAAGTCTCGGTCGCCCAGATCGCGCTCGCCTGGCTTTTGCAGCGCGCCGGCGTTATGAGCGTCATCGTCGGCGCCAAGACCATCGAGCAGCTCAATGACAATCTGGCGGCGGTCAAAGTGAGCCTGACCGCCGAAGAGGTCGCGGCGCTCGACAAGGCCAGCGCGCCGCGCCCCGAATATCCCGGCTGGATGCTCGAACGCCAGGGCGGGCAACGCTTGCCGACGCCGGTGACCTAAGGCAGAACCCTTCTCCCGAGAATCGGGAGAAGGTGGCCCGACGAAGTCGGGTCGGATGAGGGCCGCCAAGCTGGGCGCCACGGAAAAAGAGGGCCTGCGCGCCGAAGGGCCCTCATCCGTCATGCTTCGCATGCCACCTTCTCCCGATTCTCGGGAGAAGGGGAGTCTGTAACCTGGGGGGATCGGACAATGACCAGCAAGGTTTCCTGGGGCGTGCTTGGGGTCGCCAACATCGGCGTCGAGAAAGTGATCCCCGCGATGCAGCGGGGGACTCGCTCGCGCATCGACGCGATCGCTTCGCGCGACATCGAAAAGGCGAGGGGCGCCGCGGCCGCGCTCGGGATCGCCAAAGCCTACGGCTCCTATGAGGAATTGCTCGCCGATCCCGCCATCGAGGCGATCTACAATCCGCTGCCCAATGAACTGCATGTCCTTTGGACGCTACGCGCGCTCGAGGCTGGCAAACATGTGCTTTGCGAAAAGCCGATCGCGCTGAACGCGGGCGAAGCGCAGCAGTTGATCGCCGCGCGCGCCCGCTCGGGCAAACACGTCGCCGAGGCGTTCATGGTGCGCTTCCATCCGCAATGGCGGCGCGCGCATGAACTGGCGCATTCCGGCGCGATCGGGCGGTTGCGCGCGATTCAGACCTTCTTCTCCTATCATCTGCTCGACCCGACCAATATCCGCAACAAGCCGCCGGGCGGCGGCGCGCTCTACGATATCGGCTGCTACGCGGTCCTCACCGCGCGCTATATTTTCGGCGACGAGCCGACGCGGGTCTTCGGGTCGATCGACCGCGATCCGGCCATGGGCACCGACCGGCTGGTCAGCGCGCTGGCGGAGTTTCCGGGCGGGCGTCAACTGACCTTCACCTGCGCGACCCAGGCCACGCCGCACCAGCGCGTCACCATCGCCGGCGACAAAGGGCGCATCGAGATCGCCATCCCGTTCAACGCACCGCCGGACCGCCCGACGCGCATCACGATCGATGACGGAGAGGACCTGTCCGGCGGCGGCGCGCGTCGGGAGGAATTCGCGATATGCGATCAATATACGCTGCAAGGCGACGCCTTCTCGCGCGCCGTGCGCGGCGAGGCGAGCCTCGAATTCCCCATCGAGGACGCGATCGCCAACATGCGGGTGATCGACGCGATCTTCCGCTCCGCGCGGAGCGGGCGGTGGGAGACGCCGTAGGGCGTTCTTCGGGAAAATCCTCGCGGGACGCGATTTTCCGGCGCTCCGCGGGCGTCCATTTGGAAGCTCTTGCGCCGCAAAGGGCCAAAAAGGGAAGCTTTTGGCCGTTTCGGCGCCCGCTAAGTCATTGATATTGGCTCGCGCGGTTTGCCAAGATTCGGTCTCGAATCGCGCAATATCAAGAGGTTAACTGCGGTTTTCCTTCCGCGACGATGTTTTTTGGCCCGGACCGGCCGGCTTGGCGCCGTCGCGATCGAACGATTGAAAGAGCGCGCCTCGTCGGCGGGCGAACCCATATTCAGCCTAACATGATTTTCTGATTTGCGGAAGTCTTTGCGCGGGATCGAATGGTTCGAAAATCTCTCGCGGTCCGAACCGAAGGCGCGCCAGAGGGAAAGCCTTCAAGCCGTTCGTCGCAGCGCGTAGGTCAGCCCGTCGCTGGTGTAGGCGTGGCTGAGGCGGGCGAGCGAGGCGAGGATGCGGGCGATGGCCGGCTCGGCGGCGCGCGTTGCCGTTTGCGTGAGTGTCGTTACAGTCCGCCAAGCTCACCGCGAATCGGGCGATTGACCTCATGACCATCGGAACGCTGTTCACAGCGGATTTTCTCAATGAGGGCCTGCCCTCGTCGCCGGTCTGGAGCGGCGACAAGGCGCTGGCCGCCGGCGATGCCGACGCGCAGGCGCGCTCGGAGACCATCGTCCGCAACGCCCGGCGCGGTTAGATTGTCTCTTTGCTCGGGCCGCGCGCTTATAATATACACGTATAGCGCGGCAAATAGCCGGCGTTTGTTTCCGGCCCTGAGGAGACGCGGGTCATGCTCGCCATTCGCCTGCCGAAGGACATCGAAGCCCGCCTGGAGAACCTTGCGAGGCGAACCGGACGCAGCAAGACTTTTTACGCGCGACAGGCGATCCTCGATCAACTCGACGATCTTGAAGACCTGTACCTCGCCGAAGAGCGTTGGCTGGCGTTGCAACGAGGCGAAACCCGGACGGTCGGGCTGGCGGAAGTGGAGGCCGAGCTTGGCCTCAGCGAATAGAAGTGGCTTGGGCGATCGAGTTTGAGAACGCCGCGGCCAAGGAACTTGTCAAGCTGGGCAAGCCGGCCGCGGCAAGGATCGTCAGATTTCTGTCCGAACGAATAGCGCTGCTAGAAAATCCGCGCGATCTCGGCCAGGCGCTCAAAGGGAGCGCGTTGGGCGAGTTCTGGAAATGCCGCGTCGGAGATTACCGACTGATATGCAAGATCGTCGATGCGCAGATCACAATCGTCGTGGTTCGGGTCGGCAATCGGCGCGAGGTCTATCGATGAGGGCCGACGACCCATACGAGGCCGGTTTGCCGGCAGGCTGACCTCCCTGCACCGCCAGTTTGCCGCGCGGCAGGATACGGCGCTGAACGTTCGGCAAGGCCGCCAGAGCCTCCATCTCGGCGCGAGATTTGCGGGGCGTGTCGGCGCCGTAGAGCACGAGGATCGGATCGCGCACGCGACGGGCGCCGGCGAGAAAGCTCGCCCGGTCGTCCGCCGGGTCGAGCGCGCCGGTGACGAAACGCACCGAGCCGTGGCGGGCGCCCGGCGCCCGCGTCACCTTCAGCTTCTGGACAAGTCGCTGCGGCGTCACAAAAGCCGGGTCGGCGTAGACGTGGCCGCGCGCCATCATGCGAACGACGGGCGGATTGACGTTGAGGGCGTAGACGAGCGCGCCGATCCCCGGCAGATCGACGAGGCGGACCAGATAGTCGAACGAGGCCGCCGGCCTGCCGCCCATGGTCGGCAGCGGGCCGCGCCATGTCGGGGCGATCAGGCACAGCGCGCCCGCCGATCCCGGCGCCGCTTCGGCCTGCTGAAGCGCATAGGCCGCCGCATGGCCGACCGCGATCGTGGCGAGCGGGCGCGGCGCGACGGCGTTCAGAACGTGGCCGAGGAACGCCCGATAGGCTGGCGGCCGCCAGTCGACGAACGGCCTGGGCTGGTCGCCGAAGCCCGGCCAATCGACGCTGACGGTCGCGTAGGAGGTCGCCAGCCGCTCTTGCAGCGGCCGCATTTCCTCGCGCGTCGAGATCGAACTGAGGGCGGGCAGCAGCAGGACCGTCGGCCCCTCGCCCATTCGGGTCACGCCCAGTTGCAATTGTTTGCCTTGCCAGCCCCAGTCGATTGGGTCGATCGTCGGCATCGGCGCCTCGCGTTTGAAAAATCCCAAGCCGACAGCGTCGCGGTTGCGCAGGCCGGTTGATGACGGCTGACAGTGCGCCCCTAGTCCCGATCGCTTCGCTCGCAGTGACGGGGATGGGACGCTTGCTCCCCCTCTATTCCGCCGCCATCCCCTGGCCGCCAAACCGTCTTTCGATGTAGTCGATCACCAGCGCCTTGAAATCCCGGGCGATCGTCGGGCCGCGCAGCGTCAGGGCTTTGGCGCCGTCGATGAATACCGGGGCGGCGGGCGTCTCGCCGGTTCCGGGCAGGGAAATGCCGATATCGGCGTGCTTGGATTCGCCCGGCCCGTTGACGATGCAGCCCATCACCGCGACGTTGAGCGCCTCGACGCCGGGATAGCGCGTGCGCCAGCCCGGCATTTCGTCGCGGATATAAGTCTGGATGTCGCTCGCCAGTTCCTGGAAGACGGTCGAGGTCGTGCGCCCGCAGCCGGGGCAGGCGGCGACCTGCGGCACGAAGGTGCGAAAGCCCATCGTCTGCAATATTTCCTGGGCGACTTTCACCTCGAGCGTGCGGTCGCCGTTCGGCTCGGGCGTCAGGGAGACGCGGATCGTGTCGCCGATCCCTTCCTGCAACAGCACCCCCAGCGCCGCCGACGATGCGACGATGCCCTTGGAGCCCATGCCCGCTTCGGTCAGGCCGAGATGCAGCGCATAATCGGATCGCGCGGCGATCATGCGATACACCGCGATGAGGTCCTGCACCGCCGAAACCTTGGCCGACAGGATGATGCGCTCGCGGGGCAGACCAATTTCTTCCGCCCGCGCCGCCGACAGCAACGCCGAGCGGACCATCGCCTCGCGCGTCACCGCCCGCGCGTCGATCGGCGCGGCGGAATTGGCGTTCTCGTCCATCAGATGGGTCAACAACTCCTGATCGAGCGAGCCCCAGTTGGCGCCGATGCGCACGGCCTTGCCGTGGCGGATCGCAGTCTCGACGATCTGCGAGAACTGCCGGTCCCGCTTGTTCTTGAAGCCGACATTGCCCGGATTGATGCGGTACTTGTCGAGCGCTTCGGCGCAGGCGGGATGGTCGGCCAGCAATTTATGGCCAATGTAATGGAAGTCGCCGATCAGCGGCGCCGTGACGCCCATTTGCGCGAGCCGGTCGCGGATATGCGGCACGGCGGCGGCGGCCTCGTCGCGATCGACGGTGACGCGCACCAGCTCCGACCCCGCCCTGGCGAGCGCCGCGACCTGGCGCGCCGTCGCTTCGACGTCGGCCGTGTCGGTGTTGGTCATCGATTGCACGGCGATCGGGGCGCCGGCGCCAACCATCACGGCGCCGGGCCCCGAGCCGACGCGCACGCCGACGCTTGCATGGCGGGCCATGGGACCGACGCGGGATTGCAGCGCAGTCGAAGTCATGCGTTTCTCGCTCGTTTCGTTACGGGGGCGCCGGATCGGGCGCCGCGGCGCGCCTTTTCCAAAATTCGCGCCGATGTTTCTATTGCACCGCCCATTCTTTGTCATTAGCGTCGATTTCACGGGGACGGACGAATGAACCGTTGGGTCGTCGGCGGCGCGGCGATTGATTGCGAAAGCAATTGTTGATGCGCGACGTCGCATGAACCATGCGACGGGGTGATTTTTTTGATCCGGATGTTAATTTCCAAGGACGCGCCGACGCCTGAAGGGGAGGCGCCGTCGGTGGTCGAGCGCCCTGCCGCCGGGCGGCGAGGCCTCCGGGCCGGAAAGCCGCCGGCCAGAGGCAACGCCAACGATTTTCTCGCGACGGCGCTGGGCGGAGAAATCATCGCCGGCGTCTATCCCCCCGGTTCGCGGCTGCCCGGTGAAGCGAGCCTCCTGCAGCGGTTCAAGGTTTCGCGGCCGACCTTGCGCGAGGCCTTCCGCGTGCTTGCCGCCAAGGGCCTGATCGTCTCGCGTCAGAAGGTCGGCACCAGCGTGCGTCCGAAGTCGGACTGGAACATGCTGGACCCCGATTTCCTCGCCTGGCATCTGCGCGCGGCGCTGAACGATGATTTCGTCAACGATCTGTTTCAGCTGCGCCAGATGATCGAACCGCAGGCCGCCTATCTCGCCGCCGAGGCGCGCGATCCGGCGGCGCTTGATCGGATCGCCGCCGCCTATGCGGATATGGAGCGCCTGAATCGAGCGCCGGACGACGTGACCGAGGCGGATTTGCGCTTCCATCAGGCCATTCTCGACGCGACGGGCAATCCGTTCATCGGCTCCCTCGGCGGGCTCATCGACACGGCGCTGGTTGGGACCTTTCGGCTGGGTTGGCGAGCGCCCGCCTCGATTCGCGACGATCGCCTGCACCAGCACCTTTCCGTCATGAACGCGATCAGCGAGGGAAAATCGGAGGAGGCTCGCGAGCGAATGGCGGCGCTTCTCAAGGATTCGGTCGTTGACGTGCGGCGGGAAATGGATCGCCGCGGCGTCGCGAAGTCCGCTCGTCAGGACTGCGCCAAAAGCAGTTCTTGACGCGCCGCGCAATCAGTCTATTGTTTTTCTAGAAATAGAGTGGGAACGTGCCGATGACCTCCGGACCGTCGTGCCGTCCGCCGAGACGGGCATCCGTCGCTTGCGCCGCCGCGGCGGCCATTCTTGCCCTGACGTTGGCGCTTGCCGCCGCGCCGAACAGCGCCTTCGCCCAAGGCGCCGGACCGCCGAACCTCCAGGCGCTGGCGGCGGGAGGGCAGCGCAGCCCCGCGAACCGCGCGCGCGATCCCTATCGCCATCCTCTCGAACTTCTGGCGTTTTTCGGCGTGTCCGATAACGCAGAGGTCGTCGAAATCCTGCCGGGCGCCTCCGGCTACTGGACCGAGATCCTTGCGCCCTATCTCAAGGAGCGCGGGCGTTACATCGCCGCTATCAACGACAAGGATTCGCCGACGCCCGAAGCGCAGCGCGAGAACGAGGGCTTTGAATCGAAGATCGCCGCCGATCCCGCGAACTACGGCAAGGTCGAGATTGCCGAATTCCATCCGGGCGCGAAGGAAATCGCGCCCGCCGGCACGGCCGATTTCGTGCTCACCTTTCGCAACATCCATAATTGGATGGCGGCGGGAACCGCCGATCAGGCGTTTCAGACCTTCTTCAGGGCGCTCAAACCGGGCGGAATCCTCGGGCTGGAGGAACATCGCGGGCGCGCCGACCAGCCGCAGGACCCCGCGGCCAAGAGCGGCTATGTCCGGCAGGACTACGCCATCGCGCTCGCCGAGGCGGCCGGCTTCAAATTCGTCGCCGCCTCGGAGGTGAACGCCAACCCCAAGGACACCAAGGATTACCCAGTCGGCGTCTGGGCGCTGCCGCCGACTTACCGTCTGAAGGATCAGGATCGCGAGAAATATGCGGCGATCGGCGAGAGCGACCGGTTCGTTCTTAAATTCGTCAAGCCCTGACCGCGCCATTCGCCGAACCGGCGCCGACATGAAACTGAGATAGACAATAGCCAGCATCGCCTTGCTCTCTCGTATCGACCGCCGCCCCTTCGCGAGAGCCGAGACGGGGCGGGCGGGAGCGCCGGACAAATCGCGTCGGGCCGGCCTCCACAATCTCGCCCGATCTCTCGCGTTCCCTGCTGCGATGCAATATAACGCCCGTCGCCGCCGAGCGTTGCGCGGCGGGCCTTATCAGGAGCCTTTCATGTCTCTCGCCAAACGCAATGCCCTCGTCACCGGCTCTACCAGCGGCATTGGGCTCGCCATCGCGCGCGCGCTGGCCAAGGAAGGCGCCAATGTCGTCATCAACGGGATGGGCGATCCGGCGGCGATCGAAGCCGAGCGGGCGGGCATTGAAAAGGACTTCGCAGTCAAGGCCTTTTATAATGGCGCCGATATGACCAGGCCCGCCGAGATAGCCGCGATGATCGCCGACTCGCAGGCCAAGCTCGGTTCGCTCGACATTCTCGTCAACAACGCGGGGATCCAGTTCGTCTCGCCGATCGAGGATTTCCCGGTCGAAAAATGGGATGCGATCATTGCGATCAATCTCTCCGCCGCATTCCACGCCGTTCGCGCCGCGGTCCCCGGCATGAAGGCCCGGAAATGGGGCCGCATCATCAGCACCGCCTCGGCCCATTCGCTCGTCGCCTCGCCGTTCAAATCCGCCTATGTGTCGGCCAAGCACGGCATTGCTGGCCTGACCAAGACGGTCGCGCTCGAACT
>JBEKSH010000263.1:0-5049 GCA_049517235.1 Roseiarcus sp.
CTAGTGTTCGACTGGACCAGCTTGCGCTTCATGTAACCCGAGTCGATCGCCGCAATCGCGCCGCCCATCGCCTCGAAGGCGCTTAGTTACGCCAGCGCCTCCACCTTGATCGAGGCGACGAGGCTATCGATCTCGCGGCTGCCTTCGAATATGTCGCCAAATTCCAGAAGGTCCGTCTCATAGGCCATGATCTGCTGCAGGCGCAGCGACCATTGCTGATCGAACGGGCGCGGCAGACCGAGCGCTTCGTTCCAGGCCGGCAATTGCACGGCCCTGGCGCGCGCATTGCGCGACAGCACCACGGCGAGCATTTCGATAAGGATGCGATAGGCGTTGTTTTCCGGCTGTTGTTCGGTGAGGCCGAGAGAATTGACCTGGACGCCATAGCGAAAGCGTCGCTTGGCGGGATCGGCGATCCGATAGCGCTCGCGCGTTATCTCGTCCCATAATTCGGCGAAAGCCCGCATCTTCGCCAATTCGGTGACAAAGCGCATGCCGGCGTTGACGAAGAAGGACAATTGTCCAACGATTTGCGCGAAGGCGCTCTCGTCGACCTGGCCGGACGCGCGCACCCGATCCAGCACGGCGACGGCGGTCGCCAAGGCGAAGCTCAGCTCCTGCACGGGCGTCGCCCCCGCCTCCTGCAAGTGATAGGAGCAGACGTTCATCGGGTTCCACTTCGGCGTCTCGCGCGCCGAAAAGAGGATCAGATCCTCGGTCAGCCGGAGCGAAGGCCCCGGCGGGAACACGTAGGAGCCGCGTGAGAGATATTCCTTGATAATGTCGTTCTGGGTGGTTCCCTGCAGGCTGGCGCGCGCCGCGCCCTGCTCTTCGGCGACCGCGATATAGAGCGCCATCAGCCACGCAGCGGTCGCGTTGATGGTCATCGAGGTGTTCATTTGGCCGAGCGGTATCTCGGCGAGCAGCGCGCGCATGTCGCCGATATGCGATATCGCGACGCCGACCTTGCCGACCTCGCCGCGCGCCAGCGGGTGATCGCTATCGTAGCCGGTCTGGGTCGGCAGATCGAAGGCGATGGACAGGCCTGTCTGGCCCGCGGCGAGATTGGCCCGAAACAGCTTGTTCGATTCGACCGCCGACGAATGGCCAGCGTAGGTGCGGAAAATCCACGGCTTGTCCGGTTTTCGCGCCTCATGATCGCCGTTTGGCGTCATTTCCAAATCCGTCTCTTGCTGCACCGCCGTCCTTGCTGCAGAGCACAATTGCAGAAATCCTCGCCCAACGCCAGCGATCGCGAAGGGGGCGGCGAACGTCGCGCGCGGCAACGGCCGCGCTTGGCGCGATCCCAGGAAACACGACCCAGGCTCAGGGCGCCGTCCTGGCCGCCCCGCACAGCCCGCCCGCTGAAATCCTTGCAAAACCTTTGGATGACGCGGATTTGCAAGATTCAGCGATTCCGTACAAAGAAAAATCCCTTTGTTTTCAATGTCCGAAGACTTGGCTTTGCAAATTTTTCCAAATTTATTCTTGGGCGAAATGGGGAAATTCAATGGGTTCCGGGCGAAAAAATTTGGATTCAGCGCTTTTCGAATTCCCGATCTCCCGCGCGGTCCTCGCTGTGCGGTCTTTGTGCTACCCGAAAAACAGCCTAGCACGATTCCATGTTTTCAGAAACAAATTGTCGTCGCTCGAAGTCTGCGAGCGAGGCCGGCCAAGCCGGCTGATCGTTCAACAATCATTTCGCCAATCGAATTCCGGTCTCCCAGACCCGGCGTTGAAGCCGAGACGCCTTCGGCGCGCATCGGCCTTATTCTCTATTGTATTGTTTCGACGCGGGAATTTGTCTGAAATGTCGGCGACTTATCAGGATCGCGCCCGGCCAGGATGAACCCGGCGCTGGCGCTGTGAAATCCGGCAAGCCCGTTGCGGTTTCGCGGTCCGATCTACATGACCCGACTTTTGGCCACGCCGAGCCCGATGAACAGCAGGAACGCGCAGCCCATGGCGAATGCGATCGTCATCACAGCGTCGTCGGCGCGATAAGGAGCAAACAGGCGATACCGCAGATAGATGCCCGCGCAAACGCCCATAAAGGCGAGAACGCTGTTGGGAGCGGGACCCAACGCCAGGTCTTTCATGATGACGTCGAGGACGAAGCCCGTCGTCAGGCAACCGACGATCACCATCAGAATAAGAAAGGACAATTCGCCGGACGACAGCTCCTGCAGATCAGTGAGCCAGGGAATCGCATTCATGGCAGTGGGCCCTTCACGCGCGATACGCGGCAGGCATTTGAAAATGCTCCGCCACTTTCGATAAAGATTAGCGGATGATCCGTTGTAATACCGTTAATGCGCTATCGTCCGTTTGGCCGCATCGTCCCATAATCTAAGGAAGGGATTGATTTCTCCGGCGGGCGGCGCGATGAAAGCGATGCTGCGGCGCAATATCCTCTTCGGGGCTGAGGGTTTGGCGCCGAGCCGAACGGATCGGCCAACCCACCGGCAGCGTGGCGAGACAAGGACGGATATGACCAATCGCTCGACCAGCGCCTCCCCTGAGAGGCAATCCTTGGACAAAGCGAGCGCGGCGCCGACCAAGGACCTCTATGAAATCGGCGAAATCCCGCCGCTGGGTCACGTCCCCGCGACCATGTACGCCTGGGTCGTGCGCAAGGACCGGCATGGACCGCCCGAACAATCCATGAAGACCGAGATCGTCCCGACCTGGCCGCTCGACAGTCACGACGTTCTGGTCCTCGTGATGGCCGCGGGGGTCAATTACAACGGCGTCTGGGCGGCGTTGGGCGAGCCCGTTTCCGTACTGGACATCCACAAATACCCTTATCACATCGCCGGATCCGACGCGGCGGGCGTCGTCTGGGCTGTCGGCTCGAAGGTCAGGCGCTGGAAAGTCGGCGATGAAGTCGTCGTCCATTGCAATCAGGACGATGGCGACGACGAGGAATGCAATGGCGGCGACCCGATGTTCTCGGCTTCGCAGCGCATCTGGGGTTACGAGACGCCGGATGGGTCTTTTGCGCAGTTCTGCCGCGTCCAGGACCGCCAGTTGATGGAGCGCCCCAAGCATCTGACCTGGGAGGAAAGCGCCTCCTACACGCTGACGCTCGCCACCGCCTACCGCATGCTGTTCGGCCATGAGCCGCACCGCCTCAAGCCCGGCGACAATGTGCTGGTTTGGGGCGCTTCGGGCGGTCTTGGCGTGTTCGGCGTGCAGCTTTGCGCGGCGGCCGGCGCCAATGCGATCGGCATCATCTCTGACGAATCCAAACGCGACTATGTGATGTCGCTTGGCGCCAAGGGCGTCATTAATCGCAAGGACTTCAAATGCTGGGGCCAATTGCCCAAAATCAATTCGGATGAATACGCCGCGTTCATGGCGCAGGCGCGCAAATTCGGCAAGGCGATTTGGGATATCACCGGCAGGAAGGACGTCGACACCGTCTTCGAGCATCCGGGCGAGCAGACGTTTCCGGTTTCCTGTTTCGTCGTCAAACGCGGCGGCATGGTGGTGTTTTGCGCCGGCACCACCGGTTTCAACCTGACCTTCGACGCGCGTTTCGTCTGGATGCGGCAAAAGCGAATACAGGGCTCGCATTTCGCCCATCTCAAGCAGGCCGCCGCCGCCAACAAGTTCGTGCTCGACCGGCGCATCGACCCCTGCATGTCGGAAGTCTTTCCCTGGGAAAAGATTCCGCTCGCCCATACGAAGATGTGGAAGAACGAACATGCGCCGGGCAACATGGCCGTGCTCGTCAACGCCCCGAAGACCGGTTTGCGCACGCTGGAGGACGTGATCGAGGCCGGCAAGAGCTAGTCTCGCTCTTGTTGGCGCGCGCGCATGATCGCCGCGTTGAGGTCGCCGCCGAACACGAAGATCGTCGCCATGAAATAGAGGAAGACGAGCGCGATCATCACCGAGGCCAATCCCGCATAGGTCGAGACGTAGTTGCGCGCGAATTCGCCGAGATAGGCGCCAAAGATTTCGCCGAACGCCACGCAGGAGACGAATGAAAGCGCGACGCCCGGCGCGATATCAACGAGCGTCCTGCGCCCCATCGGCAGCCAGCGATGCGCGATGAGCAGCGAGATCGCCATCAGCAGCGACGCGATCGCCAGCCGCGCCAGCGTCACCATGCTCTGAAGCGGCGCGAGACCGGGGACGAAGCGCAGTACGGCCGCCCAGATCAGCGGCCAAAGCACGACCAGGAAGGCCAGCGCCAACAGGGCGACGGCGCCGATCAGCACATAGGCGATCGATTCCAACCGCAGCAACCACCATGGCCGCGTCTCCACCATCTCGTACGCGCGGTTGAGGCCGACCCGCAATGCCTCGATCGCGCCCGACGAGAAATAAAGCGCGAGAATGACGCCGATGGTCAGCAAGCCGCCGCGCGGCGCGGTCAGGACATTGTGGACTTCATCGACGATGGGATTGGCGACGATCGGCGGCCAAGCATCGAAGATCAGCCTCGCCGCCTCATCGGAAAGGCTCTGCGATCCGAAAAACCCCGCAAGCGCGGTCAGGAAAATCAGGAATGGAAAGAGCGAGGTCAAAGTCGAAAGCGCGATATGGCTGGAGATGGCCCAGCCGTCTTCCGCGGTGAATTTCCAATAGGCGTCGAGAAAAACGGCGAAAATCTTGCGCATGCCGGTCCATGCCCGCGCCCTGATCACAACCATGACGAAATGACCCACCCTCGCCCCGGCGCCGCTCGACAAACGGGGCCGGCGGGCGCTCTGTAGGCGTTTTGCGCGCCTTTTCGCAACAGCCTCGCCCGCATGCGAGCCCCGAGCCCGCCCCGGCGCGGGGGGATTTGCCGGCAAACGCGACGGCGATAGCCGTAAGGGCGGAAAATTCTCCTGGCAAGCAAGAATCCCTTGACTCGGGCGCGCAAGCCCCCAAAGCCGATTCGTGCCCGTTCCGTTCTCTGTCTGGCCCGAAGGGGGTATAGTGATCCCGCCGATTTGGACAAAATCTGTTACGCTAATCACTTAGATTTGTTGGATAATTTGTGAATTGTAGAAATGACGGACGGCCCAATCTCAACGGCATGTCTCGTGATTG
>JBEKSH010000264.1:0-5037 GCA_049517235.1 Roseiarcus sp.
GACCAACAAGGAACAGCAGATCCGCATTCAGGCTTCGGGGGGCCTGAGCGAAGCCGACATCAACAAGATGGTGAAGGATGCGGAATTGCACGCCGCCGAAGACAAGAAGCGGCGCGAGCTGATCGACGCCAAGAATCATGGCGAATCGCTCGTCCACGATTCCGAAAAGTCGCTGAAGGAATACGGCGACAAGGTCTCGGGCGCCGACAAGAGCGCGATCGAAGCGGCGATGGCGGCGCTGAAAACCTCGCTGGAGGGCGAGGACATCGAGGCCATCAAGGCCAGGACCAGCGATCTGATGCAGGCGCAGATGAAGCTCGGCGAGGCGATGTACAAGGCCCAGCAGGCCGCGGGCTCCGGCGCACCCGAAGGCGCGGCGGCGGGCGGCCAGCCGAAGGACGACGTCATCGACGCCGAATTCAAGGAAGTTGACGACGACAAGAAGAAATCGGCCTGATCGGCGAGGACGGCGGCTGCGCGACGGAACGGGCTGATCGCGCCCGAGCGGGCGGGTTGTGATACGGGAGGTGGAAATGCGCGGGGACGGGTTGCGACGCTTTGAAAGGAGCCGGACAGCCGCTCGCGAAATTGCCGCCGCTTCCGCCTTTTCGCGAGGGCTGCTATTTGCAGAGGATTGACGGGGGCAAAGAGCGGTTGCGAAATCCGGGCGCATGGCTGGATTGATCGAACGACTCAATGACAAATCGGGCTGAAGCTGACGTGGCCAAACGCGACTTCTACGAGACTTTGGGCGTCGCCAAGACCGCCTCAGAGGCGGAGCTCAAGGCCGCCTTCCGGAAAGCGGCGATGCAATGCCACCCCGATCGCCATCCCGGGGATCATCACGCCGAGGCCCGTTTCAAGGAATTGAACGAAGCTTACCAGGCGCTGTCCGACGCCAACAAGCGCGCCGCATACGATCGCTACGGCCACGCGGCTTTCGAACAGAACGGCGCCGGCATGGGCGACGGCTTCGCCTCGTCCATGGCCGACATATTCGACGATCTGTTTGGCGACATGATGGGACGGCGCGGCGGGCGCGGCGCTTCGGGCAAGGAACGCGGCGCGGATCTGCGCTACAATCTCGAGATCACGCTCGAAGAAGCCTATCACGGCAAGAATGCGACGATCAAACTGCCGACGTCGGTGACTTGCGAGACCTGCGCGGGCTCGGGGGCCAAGGCGGGCTCCAAACCGCAGACCTGCAAGACCTGCGCGGGCCATGGCCGAATCCGCGCGCAGCAAGGCTTTTTCGCGATCGAGCGCACTTGCCCGACCTGCCAGGGGCGCGGCCAAACGATCGACAATCCGTGTGATCGCTGCGCCGGTTCAGGCCGGGTCACGCGCGAGCGCACGCTGTCGGTCAACGTGCCGGCCGGCGTCGAGGACGGCACGCGCATCCGTCTGACCGGCGAGGGCGAGGCGGGCCAGCGCGGCGGCCCGGCGGGCGATCTTTACATCTTCCTGTCGATCAAACCGCATCCGTTCTTTCAGCGCGACGGCGCCGATCTTTACTGCCGCATTCCGATCTCGATGGTTCAGGCGGCGCTGGGCGGCGAATTTTCGGTGCACGCGCTTGATGGCGGCGACGCCAAGGTGCGCGTGCCGGAAGGCGCCCAATCGGGACGCCAGTTGCGCCTTCGCGGCAAAGGCATGCCGGCCCTGCGCTCGCGCGACCTCGGTGATCTTTACATTCAGATCAATGTCGAGACGCCCCAGAATCTGACGCGTCGGCAGCGCGAATTGCTCGCCGAATTCGACGCGGAGTCTTCGCATACGACCCACCCCGAGAGCGCAGGCTTCTTTTCCAGAATGAAAGAATTTTTCGAGGGGCTCGGCGGTCAATGACGATGCTCCCCGTGGCCGCCGCGTCCGATCAATTCGTAGGAGCGAGGGGGCCCGCAGGTGGGAGCGTCTCTTGGCTCAGTCGTTGAAGAAGCGGATCGATATGTCGAAAATGCGCGTGCGCCTGCGCGCGCCCAGGGCGCTCGCCGATGAGCTTCGCTTCCTCAAGACGTGGTTCGAGAGTCCGAGGCTGACGGGCGCGGTGTCGCCCTCAGGGCGCTTTCTGGCGCGGGCGATGGCGCGGGCGGTCGGCCCGGCGGGCGACGGGCTGGTCGTCGAACTCGGCCCCGGCACCGGGCCGGTGACGAGGGCGCTGATCGGACATGGCGTCGACGAAAAGCAACTGGTCCTTGTCGAATACGAGGCGGCGTTCTGTCGTCTGCTGCGCCAGCGCTTTCCCGGCGTGCGAGTGCTGCAGGGAGACGCATTTGATTTGCGGCGAACGCTCGCCGGGCTGTCGGATCGCCCGATACGCGCGATCGTCTCGAGTTTGCCGCTTCTCAATCAACCGCCGGCCCGCCGCACGGCGCTGATCGAGGACGCGTTCGCGCTGATGCCGAAAGGCGGCGTTTTCGTGCAATTCAGCTATGGCGTGGCTTCGCCGGTTCCTCGGCCCGCCGGCGCTGGCGGTTTCTCCGCGCATGGGAGCGCGCCGATTTGGGCGAATCTGCCGCCGGCGCGAGTCTGGACGTATCGCGCCGACCCCGACGCTGGGGTGCCGGCGCCGCTCCTTGCGCGGCTGTGCGAGAGCGCCGATCGCCTCGGCGAGGAGTGGGTCGGCAAGGCCGCGGCGGCTGGCCGTCTGCTGCGCGCGCGAAGGGCCAAGCTCGGCGCGAACGTGCGCGCCCACGCCAATGAGATGCTGGACAAGGCGCGGCGACGCAATCCACTCGATATTTTTCGCGACCGCCCGCCCCGCGGCTGATCGCTCGGCCACAGCCGCGCTTTCCAATCCGGCTTCGTTTTCGAATCTTGAGCAGCATCGACTTTGCTCAAGTTGAGCAAAATCAAGTTCCATTCGATCGGAAAGCGCTGCAGGCCGGAGAAACCATGCGCAACATTGTCGCCCCGCGCGAAAGGTTGATTGTCGCGCTCGATGTCCCCGATGTCGCGCAGGCCCAGCGTCTCGTTGCGCAAATCGGCGAGAGCGTCGGCTTCTATAAGGTCGGGATGGAGCTCGCCTATGGCGGCGGATTCGGCCTGGTCGAGCGGCTCGTCGCCTCCGGCAGACAGGTCTTCCTCGATCTCAAGCTGCACGACATACCCAATACCGTCGAGCGGGCGGTCGCCCAAATATCGCGTCTTGGCGCGACGTTTCTCACGATCCACGCCTATCCGCAGACGATGCGCGCGGCGGTCGCGGGCCGAGACGGTTCCGCCCTGAAACTGTTGGGCGTTTCCGTGCTCACTTCCTGCGACGACGCCGACCTGCGCGAGGCCGGCTACGCTTTCGGGGTGGAAGCGCTGGTTGCGCGGCGCGCCGCCCAGGCCGAAGCTGTGGGGGTCGACGGACTTGTCGCCAGCGCGGCCGAGGCGGCCCTGTTGCGCGCTCGTTTAGGCGATCGCCTCATCCTCGTGACGCCCGGCATTCGTCCGGCTGGCGCCGCCTCGGGCGATCAAAAGCGCGTCGCAACGCCTGGGCAGGCGATAAGGATTGGCGCGGACTATCTCGTGGTCGGGCGGCCGGTGACGCAGGCGCCCGATCCGCGCGCCGCGGCCGAAGCAATTGTCGCCGAAATCGCAGCGGCTTGCTAACATGCCCGCCGCAATCCTCATCCTTCCCTAAATCGGCCGCACAGGAGCCGCCCATGCCCAAGGGCTATTCGATCGTCCGCGTCGACATCACCGATCCCGACGCCTATGCGCGATACGCGAAGGTGGCGACAGAGGCGATCAGGAAGCATGGCGGCCGATTGCTGGCGCGGGGCGGGCGCTTTGAAGCGGTCGAAGGCGCGGCGCGGGCGCGCAACGTCATCATCGAATTCGACAGTTTCGAAGCCGCGCGCGCATTCTATTTCTCGTCCGATTATCAGGACGCGAAAGCGCTGCGCGACGGCGCGGCGGTCGTCGAATATGTCCTGGTCGAAGGAGCGTGATCTTGCCCAAAGGCTATTGGATCGCCCATGTCGATGTGACCGACCCCGAGGGATACAAGGCCTATATGGCGGCCAACGGCGTCGTCTTCGCAAAATTCGGTGCGCGCTTTCTGGCGCGCGCGGGGCGCAGCGCAGTGAAAGCGGGCGCCTTGCGCCAACGCCATGTGGTGATCGAGTTCAAGGACTACACGACGGCGCTCGCCTGTCTCGACTCGGAAGAATATCGCCGTGCAGCCGCCTTGCGCGACGCGGCGAGCGTCGTCGACCTCGTCGTCATCGAAGGCTATGACGGACCGCAGCCGGGCTGAGGCGTCGCCCGCTCAACGGGCGGCGCTTTCGGGCAATTCATACGTCGGAGCAAGGCTTCGGCGCGCCAAGGGGGATGGACATGGCCGACATGCGGCTCGTTGTAACGGGCGCCGCGGGGCGCATGGGGCGGATACTGGTCAGGACGATCCATGAGACGCCGGGCGCCGTTGTCTCCGGCGCGTTGGAGCGCCAGAACTCGATCGCCCTGGGGAAAGATGCGGGGCTGCTCGCCGGCTGCGGCGAGACGGGCGTCGCGATTTCGGCCGAACCGCTCGCCGCCGTTCTCGAGGCCGACGGCATCCTGGATTTTTCGGCGCCAGCCGCCACGGTGGAATTCGCCGCGCTCGCCGCGCAGGCGCGCATCGTCCATGTCATCGGCACGACGGGTCTGTCGGCCGAAGACCTTAGGCGCATAGCCGCGGCGGCGCGCCACGCGACCATCGTGCGATCGGGAAATATGAGCCTCGGCGTCAATCTTCTGGCCGCTCTGGTCCGGCGCGCCGCCAGAGCCCTCGGCGAGGATTTCGACATCGAGATTGTCGAAATGCACCACCGTATGAAAGTCGACGCGCCGTCGGGCACTGCTCTGTTGCTGGGGGAAGCCGCGGCAGAGGGACGCGGCGTCGAACTCGGCCAGCGCACGGCGCCTGTCCGTCACGGCCATACCGGCGCGCGCCGCGCCGGCGATATCGCATTCGCGTCGCTGCGCGGCGGCACTGTGGCTGGCGATCACAGCGTGATCTTCGCAGGCGAGAGCGAGCGTATCGAACTTACGCACCGCGCCGAG
>JBEKSH010000265.1:0-5033 GCA_049517235.1 Roseiarcus sp.
AACAAAACGCGCGTCAACTCCGCTGTAATGGTTCCTCGCCCGGTCGAGCGCATCGAATGTCTCCCAAATGTCCGCACGGATCGCCGGCTGAAGCACGGCGGCGGAGAGGCCGTCGAGATAGGCGTCCGTCAGCAAGCGAAGGTTGTTCTCCTGATCCGACGCCAAGCGGCTCAGCACGACCTGCGAGATCATTACGGCGATCCCAACCATGAGGCCGGCCACGAGCAAGGGCACTTTCCAGGCGAGCGGCCAGCTTCCGACGCGGGCGATTTGGGCCATTACACTTGCGCCTTGACGACGAGCCATTTCTCCTGTGTGGCGTGATAAAGGTCCGGGGTGGCTTGCGTGAACCCATCGAGTTGCAGCATCGCAAGAATATCCCGGCCGAGCAGGTCGGACGGCATCCCGATGAAGGCCGCTGAAAGGGCCTTGGCCAAGCCGGGATCGCGGGGCGTCTGGAGACCGACGATCGGCGGAAAGCCGAGCTGTTCGGAGCGGTAAACGACCCGTGTCTTATTAGTCAGTTCGGGCTCCCGCTCGCTCATCACGTCCCACACATAACCGTCGATGCTGCCGCTCCCGGCGAGACCGGCGGCGACGGCCCGGACGACGTTCCGGTGACCATAAGTGAAAAAGAATTCGCGGAAGAACTCGGCCGGCGTCGTGTGTCGAAGCGCCAGCAGGTAACGCGTGACCAGGTACCCGGACGTGCTGTCCGGATCCGAAAATGCGTGGACCGTGCCCCTTATGTCGTCGAAGGATTGCGCTTTGCTCGCCCCGCTGACGATTGCATAGGTTTGATAGAGAGGCTCATGACGGTAAAGGGGCACAGCGAGCAGGGCGAGCTGATCCTCATGCTGAACATAGGGATCGTCGCAGACCCAGGCCGCGTCAAGCTGCCCGGACAGCAGCATCGCCGTGATCTCCTGATACGTCCGTCGCTTGACGAGTTGGACGGGCCGACCCAGTTGCTTGACCAGATACGTCTGCATCATCGACAGGAGTTGGATGTCGGAATCGAGGAACAGGGGATTTAGACCAAAAGTGACAGAATCCGCCGCGGCGGCGGATAGCAATTGCCCCGATAGAGCGACTGAGGCGGCCAGTCCGGTCACTACGTTCCGCCGGCTGGGCATTAACAACGCCTCATGGCGAGGCCGGTAGCGCCTGCGAGTCATGTTTGCCTCCCTGAATCCTTCACCGGCATTGCCGCCCCGTCGGGCCGGTCTGCGATTGCACACTTCTGCGACGCAAATTTATCGGCTATGCGCTCACGCCGATCCCGCAAATGCGGAAGGATACCAGTCCTCAGAAAAGAAAGGGTAGTCGAGCGGCGAAGTTAGTCGCGCGGGTGGGATGCCGAGGAAAGAGACGGACCGGACGCTGGTCGCGCGGGTCCGCGGCGCGCTCGCGAGCGGCGCAGAGCGACGGAAGTTCTCGGCCTGTTTGAGATTGCGGGCGAACGAACGCCCCACGTGGTCGCCATGCACGGCGACCAGCCGAGATAGCCAAACGAGCCACGGCCCGTGCGAAAGCGTCATCACGACCTCCCCACGCCGCATTCTTTTTCTTGACGCGCCCACGGCAACCTGAACCGACCGGCCGTCAGCGGCGCCGCTCCAACCATATGTCGGACGGCAGCGCGGACGGATTTGATACACTCTGCGGGGCGCCGTCAAGCTGGCGACGCCCATCGGGGACGCCGTTTGGAGCCGACGCGAATATCGAAAGTGTGTTGCGCCAGCTTGCGGCTAATTGTTTGCGTTGGAAGCGCAAGGTTTGTCGGAAAGAGGTGGCCGGCCGCCGCAAAAGGCGTATCATGCCGATCGCGGGAGGTTCCGACATTGCAACGTCACATTTGGATGATCGCGTCGCGCCGGGCCAGGCTGCGGCGATCGCAGCGGCGGGCCTGGCGGGCGGCCGATCGCTTCGGCGCGATCTGGCCGCCGGAGCTGGGGCGTTGGCTCAACTTGCTTGAGGCATGGCTGAAACGCGGAGCAGGGCGGCGATGATGAAGGTAGGGTTCATCGGGCTGGGGCGTATGGGCGCCGGCATGGCGGCCAATCTCATCAAGGCCGGCCATCCGCTGCGCGTTTACAACCGCACGCCCGGCAGGGCGGCGGAGCTCGTCGCGCAGGGCGCGCAAGCGGCCGCCAGCGCGGCTGACGCCTGCCTCGGCGCCGCCGCCGTCATCACCATGCTGGCGGACGATGCGGCGATCGAAGGCGTCGCATTGGGCGAGCGCGGCGTCGTCGGCGGTCTCGGCGCGGGCGCCGTCCACATTTCGATGAGCACGATCAGCGTCGCGTTGTCGGAACGCCTCGCCGCGGCGCACGCCAAGGCCGGTCAGCGTTTCGTCGCGGCGCCGGTGTTCGGGCGACCCGACGCGGCGGCGGCAGCCAAATTGTTCATCGTCGCGGCGGGCGCGGCGGACGCGGTCGCGGCCTGCGCGCCGCTGTTCGAAGCCCTGGGCCAGAAGCATTTCGTCATCGGCGAGCAGCCGCAAGCCGCCAATCTGGTGAAGCTCAGCGGCAATTTTCTGCTCGCCTCGGCGATCGAGGCGCTGGGCGAAGCCGTCGCTCTCATCGGCAAGGCCGGCGTCGACCGGCGCCAGTATCTCGACATTCTGACCTCGACGCTGTTCAACGCGCCGGTCTACAAGAATTACGGCGCCATGATCGTCGAGAGGAAATTCGAGCCCGCCGGTTTCGCCGCGCCGCTCGGACAAAAGGACATCCGCCTCACGCTTTCCGCCGCCGAAAACCTCGGCGTGCCGATGCCGCTCGCCAGCCTGTTGCGCGACCGGTTCCTCGCGCTGATCGCCCAGGGCGGCCGGGACCTCGACTGGTCGGCGATCGCCGGCCTCGCGGCGAGGGATTCCGGGCAGGGCGGGTGAGACAGGCGGGCGGGGGGCTTTTCTCGGATTCGGCGGTTGGCCGCGACCCGCGATAAAGCCTGGCAATATCAGGGACGGCGTGCATAATCCGTCCGACATTTCGTTCGGAGACGACAAGATGCGCGCGATCGCGCCCGTTCTCATTGCGCTCGTCCTGGCCCTGTCGCTGTCCGGCTGCGACAAATGCGGCGATTATTTCTGGCAGAATGGCGTGAAATCCTGCCATGACGATTCTCAGGTGAAATAGCGCCGCGCTCTTCGCATGGGCGTGAGCGAGGGCGGCGCGGGCCTTACGCCGATTCCCCATTGCGTCGGATCGCGCGCGCGTCTATCGGGGACGCGGCGGGTGACGGAGGATTGCGGAGCTTGAGCGCGGCCGAACCCGAAATCACCGACGCTGTTGTTGCGAGCCATGGGCTGAAGCCCGACGAATATGCGCGCTTCGTCGCGTTGCTCGGCCGCACGCCGAGTTTCACCGAGCTCGGCATCGTCTCGGCGATGTGGAACGAGCATTGTTCCTACAAATCCTCGAAAGCGCATTTGCGCAGACTGCCGACCGCCGCGCCGCATGTCATACAGGGGCCCGGCGAGAACGCCGGCGTCATCGATATCGGCGACGGCCTTGCCTGCGTCTTCAAGATGGAAAGCCACAACCATCCTTCGTTTATCGAGCCCTATCAGGGCGCGGCGACCGGGGTCGGCGGCATTTTGCGCGACGTGTTCACCATGGGCGCGCGGCCCGTCGCCTGTCTCAATTTCTTGCGCTTCGGCGCGCCCGATCATCCCAACACCCGGCATCTGGTGGCGGGGGTTGTCGCGGGGATCGGCGGCTATGGCAATTCGTTCGGCGTGCCGACCGTCGGCGGCTCGGTCGGGTTCAACAAGCGCTACGACGGCAACATCCTGGTCAATGCGATGGCGGTCGGCATCGCGCGCGCCGACGAGATTTTCTACGCCAAGGCGACCGGCGTTGGAAACCCGATCGTCTACCTCGGCTCCAAGACCGGGCGCGACGGCATTCACGGCGCGACCATGGCCTCGGCCGCCTTCGAGGCGGATGCGCAGGAAAAGCGCCCGACCGTGCAGGTCGGCGATCCGTTCGCCGAAAAGCTGCTGCTTGAGGCCTGTCTCGAACTGATGGCGTCCGGCGCCGTCATCGCCATTCAGGACATGGGTGCGGCGGGACTGACCTCCTCGGCGGTGGAGATGGGCGCCAAGGGCGGCCTTGGCGTCGAACTCGATCTCGACTTCGTTCCTTGTCGCGAGACCGGCATGACGGCTTATGAAATGATGCTGTCGGAAAGCCAGGAACGGATGCTGATGGTGCTTCATCCTGAACGGGCGGAAGTCGCCGAAGCGATCTTCCGCAAGTGGGGGCTCGACTTCGCGGCGATCGGCAAGACGACGGACAGCTTGCGTTTCGTCGTCAAACGCCACGGCGAGGTCGTCGCCGACCTGCCGATCAAGGAGCTCGGCGACCAGGCTCCGGCCTATGACCGCCCGTGGATCGCCGCGCCGAGGCGCCCCGTCCTGCTCGCCCGCGACGTTGCGCCGCCGATGTCCAATCGCGATGCGCTGCTGAAGCTCCTCGCCTCGTCGGACCTCTGCTCAAAACGCTGGGTCTACGAGCAATATGACTCGCTCATTCTCGGCAATACGATCGAGGGCCCCGGCGGCGACGCCGCCGTGATACGCCTCGGCGACGGGCCCAAAGGCCTGGCGCTGACCACCGACGCGACGCCGCGCTATTGCGAGGCCGACCCCGTCGAAGGCGGCAAGCAGGCGGTCGCCGAGGCGTGGCGCAACCTGATCGCGGTCGGCGCGCTGCCGCTGGCTTTGACCGACAATCTCAATTTCGGCAATCCTGAAAAGCCGGCGGCGATGGGTCAGCTCGTCGGCTGCGTCGCAGGGATCGGCGAAGCCGCGCGCGCACTCGACTTTCCCGTCGTGTCGGGCAACGTGTCGCTCTACAATGAGACGATGGGTTCGGGGATTCTGCCGACGCCGGCGATCGGCGGCGTCGGGCTGCTGGAAGACGTCGCGAAAGCGGCGACGATCGCCTTTAAGGCGCCCGGCGAGGCCGTTCTGCTGGTTGGCGGGGCGGCAGGCTGGCTCGGGCGATCGGCTTGGCTCGAGA
>JBEKSH010000266.1:0-5033 GCA_049517235.1 Roseiarcus sp.
TCGGCGACCATCATCGCGTTGGCCGTCGCGGCGATGGGTTCTTTGGCGGGGACCGCGCGCGCGGCGCAGGCCGTCGATGTCGCGCTGGTGCTGGCGGCCGATGTCTCGCGCAGCATCAATGACGACGAATTCGCGCTGCAGCGGCGCGGCTATGCCGAGGCGATCACCAATCCGCGCGTCATCGAGGCGATCGGCTCGGGTCCGCACGGCGCCATCGCGATCAGCCTGGTGGAATGGGCGGGCGCGTCCGAGCAGAAGACGGTGGTCGATTGGACGGTGATTCACGACGCGGCCGACGCGCGCAAATTCGCCGCCGCGCTCATGGACGCGCCGCGATCCTATGTCGGGCGCACGGCGATCGGATCGGGGATCGATTTCTCGATGGGCCTGCTTGCCGAGAGCGGCTTCGAAGCCGGTCGCCATGTGATCGACGTGTCGGGCGACGGCACCAGCAACCAGGGCCGGCCGGTGACGGACGCGCGCGACGCGGCGCTGAGCGCCGGCGTGACGATCAACGGTCTTTCCATCTTCAACCAGCGCGCCGCCCAGGAGGGCGGCTATCTCGCGCTGCACACCAACCCGCCGGGCGGTCTCGCCAACTACTACCGCGACAACGTGATCGGCGGCCCCGGTTCGTTCGTCCTGCCGATCGACGATTTCCATAGCTTTGGCGAGGCGATGATCCGCAAACTCATCACCGAGATCGCCGCGGCGACGCCGCGCGGGGGCGACGGGCGGGGCGCGATGTAGGCGGGGCGGGCGAAGCGAGCAATTGCGCTGGATGGTCGATGGCGAGTGACGCGATTGCTTTCGGCGGCGCGATGCAGATTGCGGTCGGCGCGCGATTCCTTCGATCGGTTTGTCCTCTCCGAGGTCGGGCGATTTGCCGGCTCAGCTTGGACGGGGAGCGGACATGCGGAGCGGCTGGGTCGACGAACGCTTTGCGCCCATTATGGTCGGTCCTGGCCAATGCGGCGGTTCTCGAAAGCGGACGCAATGCCGGCGAGGCGCATTCCCGTGGACCCGGACGAACGGTCGCCAACCTACCAGGTCCGCACCCCTCGCCTTGACGGCGCCGCCCGTGCAGGCCGAACAATCTATCCTCGATTGATTCGGAGCTCTGATTGAACAAAATGACATTTGCGGGCATCGTCTCGACATTCGGCGCCGAAGCCCGGGCCAAACTGGACAATCCTGCAATCTCGGGGGCCCCCGAAGATCAGCTCCGGGCGCCGCTCGAGCGGCTGTTCCACGAACTAGCGGATCTCGACGAACTCGCGCCGGCCGGCTTGTCGCTCGTCGGCGAAACAACGCTCTCGCATTTGCAGACGCGGCCGGACTATGCCGTCAGCGTCAACAATGCGCGTGTCGGATTCATCGAGGTCAAAGCTCCGGGTAAGGGCTGCGACCCCCGGAAATTCTCCGACCCCCACGACAGGGGGCAATGGGGCAAACTCAAGTCCTTGCCCAATCTCGTCTATACCGACGGCAACGGGTTCAGCCTTTGGCGCAACGGCGAACCCGCCGCGAAAATCGTCCTCCTCGAAGGCGACATCGAAACCTCCGGCGCGAAGCTGAAGGCGCCGGAGACGTTGCGCGCGCTCGTGGCGGACTTTTTGGGCTGGGCGCCGCAACCGCCGACCAGCGCCAAGGCGCTCGCGCAGACCAGCGCGCGCCTCTGCCGCCTGTTGCGCGACGAGGTCCTGGAGGAGATGGCGGCGGGCCACGGCAGCCTGCTTCATCTCAAGGAAGACTGGCGAAAGCTGCTGTTTCCCGAGGCGACCAACGAGCAATTCGCCGACGGCTACGCACAAGCCGTGACCTTCGGACTCCTGATGGCCCGCGCCTTTGATATTTCGCTGAAGGACGGCGTCGAACTGGCGGCGATCAAGCTCAAAAAAACGAACACGCTGATCGGCACGGCGCTCAATGTCCTCACCGAGGACGAAGCCAATCAGCAATCGCTGAAAACCTCGCTCGGCACGCTGACGCGCGTGCTCAACGAAGTGAACTGGTCGACGCTCAGCAAGGACAAGCCGGAAGCGTGGCTCTATTTCTATGAGCATTTTCTGGAAATCTACGACAACAGCCTGCGCAAGCTCACGGGCTCCTACTACACGCCGCCGGAGGTGGTCAGCGCGATGACCAATCTCGTCGATCAGGCTTTGCGCGGGCCTCTATTCGAGCGGGCGGCAGGGCTCGCTTCGTCCGACGTGACGCTCGCCGATCCGGCGGTCGGAACGGGCACGTTCCTGCTCGGCGCGCTGCGGAAGATCGCTGAAAATATCGAGGCGGATCAGGGCGCAGGCGCCGTCGGTTCGGCGATCGCGGCTGCCGCCAAGCGGCTGTTCGGCTTCGAGCTGCAATTCGGGCCATTCGCGGTCGCGCAATTGCGCCTGCTCGCGGAAATGCGGTCGCTGACGAAGGCGAAAAAGGCGCCGCCGCCGGAACTTAACCTCTTCATCACCGATACGCTCGGCAATCCCTTCGTCGAGGAGGAACAATTGCCGCAGATCGTGGAGGCAATCGCGAAATCGCGGCGCGAGGCGAACAAGGTCAAGCGCGAGCAGCCGATCACCGTCGTCATCGGCAATCCGCCCTACAAGGAGAAGGCGGAAGGGCGCGGCGGATGGATCGAAAAGGGCGCGGGCGGCAAGCTCCATGCGCCGCTCGACCGCTGGAAGGCGCCGCGCGAATGGGGCGTCGGCGCCCACGGCAAGCACCTGAAGAACCTCTACGTTTATTTCTGGCGCTGGGCGACGCTAAAGGTCTTCGGCTCGGGGCGCTTCGCCGCGACCGGCCTCCCGGATACGGACGAGGAAGGTATCGTCTGTTTCATCACGGTCGCCGGCTTTCTCAATGGGCCGGGCTTCGAGAAAATGCGCGACGACCTGCGCCGGACCTGCTCGAACGTATGGGTGATCGACTGTTCGCCGGAAGGCCACCAGCCGGACGTGCCGACACGCATCTTCCAGGGTGTGCAGCAGCCGGTCTGCATCGTGCTCGCCGCGCGCAAGCTCGGCAAAGACGCCGACAAGCCTGCAGACGTTCGGTTTCGCGCGCTGCCGAAGGGCAAGCGGGAGGAGAAGTTCAAGGCGCTCGCGGCGCTGTCCCTCGACGTGAAGGGCTGGATCGACTGTCCTACGGACTGGCGCGCGCCGTTCCTGCCGCAGGTCGGCGGTAAGTGGGCGGATTTTGCGCGGTTGACCGACTTGTTCGCTTACGACGGTTCGGGCGTCATGCCGGGCCGAACGTGGATCATCGCGCCAGACAAAAGTACGCTGGAAGATCGTTGGGAGCGGCTGATCAAGGAGAAAGACGAGAAAAAGAGGGAAGAGCTGTTTCATCCGCACGAAGGCGGCGACAAGACTTCAACGAAAGCTTCCAAGGTCGGGCTAGCCGGGCACGAGTTTCGCTCGCAATCCGTCACAAGCGATAAGGCAAAAGCGATTACGCCGACCCGTTACGCGTTTCGGAGCCTCGATCGGCAGTGGATTATACCGGACAATCGCCTGATCAATCGACCGAATCCGACTTTGTGGAAGGCGTGGTCGGACAAGCAGGTTTTCGTGACCGCGCTTGAGCGAGCGTCGCCGAGAAGCGGCCCCGCTATATCTTTGACGAACTTGATCCCCGATCTCGATCACTACAAAGGTTCTTTCGGCGGCCGGGTATATCCGCTCTGGGCCGATGCGCAGGCGACGCAATCGAACGTGCGCGCGGCCGTGTTGCTGGCGCTGGCCAAGGCTTATGGCACGCCGGTCGGCGCCGAGGACTTCTTCGCCTATATCGCCGCCGTAATGGCCCATCCGGCCTTCACCGCGCGCTTTCGCGACGATCTCGTCCGTCCGGGTCTGCGCGTGCCGCTGACGGCGGACAAGACGCTCTTCGACGAAGCCGTCGCGCTCGGCCGCAAAGTGGTCTGGCTGCACTGCTACGGCGAGCGTTTCGTCGACGCGGCCGCCGGCCGGCCGAAAGGCCCGCCGCGCCTGGCGAAGGGAGAGGCGCCTTTCATTCCCGCCGGCGGCGCCATTCCCGGCGCGCCCGAGCCGCTCCCCGAAACCATGGGCTACGACGCGGTCAAGCGGCGCCTGATCATCGGCAAGGGCTTCGTCGAGAACGTCACGCCGGCCATGCGGGGCTACGAGATTTCCGGCAAGAATGTGCTCGACCAATGGTTCAGCTACCGTCGGCGCGACCGGACCAAGCCGATGATCGGCGACAAGCGGGCGCCCTCGCCGCTCGAAAAGATTCAGCCCGACGGCTGGCTCGCCGAATATACGGAGGACCTGCTGAACCTCCTCAATGTGCTCGGGCGGCTGGTCGCGCTCGAGCCGTGGCAAGCCGATTTGCTCGACCGGATCGTGGCGGGGTCCGTCGTCGCCTTCGCCGATAGCGAACAGAAGTCGGGGACAACGGACGACGAGCCGTCGCAATAGCCTGCGTCCTCTGGCAAACTCTACCGACCGATTCGCTTCGAGACGAGGACGAGCAGGCCGCCATGTCGCGCCACGATCAACTGGACCTGTTCGGCGAAAGCCAGCCCGAGCTTCCTGGCGTCGAGCGGACGGCGGTGGTGTATCGCGCCGATCCGGACGAGGTGCGCGCCGAACTGCTGCGGGTGCTCGCTCAGGCCCGCGCGGCGCAGAGCTTTCCATGGGACGCGCGCCGCACACTCTATTGGCGCACTGTCTTTCCGCAGATGACGAACTGGCTGCCGGATGCGGAGGCCGCGCAGTTGCGTTTTGAGTTCGAGACGGAAATCCAGCGGCTGGAAGCGGCCTAGCGCGTGCTTCGCCGTCGGCCTTACGGCGCCAAGTTCTTGGCAAGCGCGAACGACTTGCTGACGTCTGTTGTAGATATGCGGCGCTGGCCAGTGAATGTCTCCAATGGGTCGAAAGCTTGCACGACTCTAGTCACCCGATTCAATCAGATTGAAGGGTATAGGTGCTTGAGTTTGATGCGTGCGGTGGGCGTGGTGAATTGCCAGTTGGCCTTTGTGTTGTGGGCGTTGCGCTGGCGCTCCCAGGCGG
>JBEKSH010000267.1:0-5029 GCA_049517235.1 Roseiarcus sp.
GGATCGTTCCGCGACCTCGACATGATCGCTCCCGGCTTTCAGATCATCGGCGGTCGAATCGGACCGAGCCACGCCCATGTGCACATGGTCCAAATGCGTTGCGACGTGAATGTCTTCGGTATGCTCGCCAGGGATGAAGATGTCATCCACGCCGATTTCCACGGCGCCGTCGTCATACCCTCGGATGCGATCAAAAAGCTGCCCGATGCGATCGAGCTGGTCGCGCGTCGTGAGAAGGTGATCCTGGAGGCGGCCCGCGCCCCCGGCTTCACCAGCGCCAAAATGCGGGAAGCGCTGAAACGATCCGGCGAAATTCACTGAGCCGTCGACGGCGCTGACGTTCTTCCCTTGTCACTCGAGGCGGCCCATCGGCTTGTATAACGGCTGTAACGAGGATCGGCCTCTTTGGGTTTCGGCGCACTCCCCCTGAGGCCAGCGCTTGAAGGCTATGGCGTCGACGTTGGCCGGACCCCGGTCGCCAAATACAGGCGAGGCGCGGGAGGCCCGCCATCGCGAGGCCGGAAGACGTTCCTGGCAACCACGCCGATGGAATCGGCCGCTTCGTCGACCTGGGCCGCGATATCGCCGCCGCGGCCTGAAGCGGTTCAGGGTTTCGAAAGCGCCCGTTTCACGCGGGCGTCCTCCAGGCCGACGGCGAGCGCCGTGGCGGCGATCGAGTCCCAGGTTTCCTGCGACAACGGCACACCCTCCGCGAAGCGTATCACACGCGAGGCGCGTTCGGCTTCGCCGGGCGTCAGGATCGTGTGGCCAGGCATTGTCTTCGACTGCCTGAACCAATCGAGGTAGCGCGCCGCGTCTCCGTCGAAGAGATGGGACGGGTCCATCTGGGCGGGATCGACATAGAGCGAGAACATGCCGTTCGCGAAACGCCGACCGAGCTTCGTCGCGCCGGTTCCGGTGAGCGATCCGCCAAGCAATTCGCAAATCAGCGCGAGGCCCGAGCCCTTGTGCTCGCCGAAGGCGCGGATCGCGCCCTTGCCCAGCTTCGGGTCGCGCGGCCCTTTGGGCGTGAGCGGGCCGTAGAGTGTGGCCGGATCGCTCGAAAGCCCGCCATCGGGCTCGACGAGCGCGCCTTCCGGGAGCGGCTTGCCTCCGTGGCTCGCCACGGCGACCTTGCCTTCAGCGACGAGCGAAGTCGCGAAGTCGAGTATGACAGGTTCGGCGCCTTCGCGCGGGATCCCGACGCAAAAGGGCGCCGTGGAAAGACGTCGTTCGATTCCGCCGTAGGGCGCGACAAGGACCGAGCCCGATGCGGTCACGAAATGAATTGAGACCAAACCCTTGGCGGCCGCCATCTCGGCCCATTCGCCGACGCGGCCGATGTGCCCGGCATTGCGAAGGGATATTGCGGAGAGACCGGCGGACTTCGCCTTTTCGACTCCGACGGCGACGGCGAGCGGCGCGACGGTTTGGCCGAAACCGTAGCGGCCGTCGACAATCGCGATGGCCGGCGTGTCGACCACGCGCTCGATTGTCTGGTTCGCTACGATATCGCCCGAACGCACCCAGTCGACGTAGCGCGGCACGCGGATCACGCCGTGACTGTCGTGCCCCGCCAGATTGGCGCCGACGAGCGAGGCGGCGACGCGACGCGCCTCCTCGCGACTGCTGCCCAAATGTTCAAACAAATCGGCGCAGAGCGCGGTCAGGCCATCGGCCGGAATTTCAATATTCATACGGATGCCTTCGCTTGGCTTCCCCCGAGATACGCGTCCCGGATCCGTTCGTCGCTCCAAAGGGCGTCGGGCGCTCCTCCCAATGCGAGCTGGCCCGTTTCGAGCACATAACCCCAGTTCGCAACCTTCAGGGCCATGCGCGCATTCTGTTCGACGAGAAGCACAGTCGTCCCGCGCTCGTGGATCTCCTCGATGATGCGGAACACAGCCTGCACGATTACCGGAGCGAGGCCAAGAGAGGGTTCGTCGAGCAGAAGCAGGCGGGGCTTGGCCATCAGGCCCCGTGCGACCGCGACCATCTGCTGCTGGCCGCCCGACAGCGTCCAGCCGAGCTTGTCGGCGAACGGGCGAATGCCGGGGAAGAGCTCAATCATGCCGTCGGCCTCACGGCGAATCGCGGCGCTCGAAGCCTTGCCGTTCGAGGCGCCCAGCATGATGTTCTCGCGCACCGTCAGTCCGGGGAACACCCGGCGGCCTTCAGGCACGTGCGCGATGCCGAGCCGCACGATCGCTTGTGGACCGAGGCCGGCGATCGGTTTGCCATCGAAGACGATGGACCCCGACCGCGGCGCAACAAGGCCGGAGATCGCGCGCAAGGTCGTGGACTTGCCCGCGCCGTTCGAGCCGAGCAGCGCGACGACGCTGCCCTCGTCGATGGAGAAGGAAACGCCGCGCAAAGCCTCTATCTCGCCATAGCGGACGTTGAGATCGGCCACTTCAATCAGCGCCATCACTGAGCTCCGAGATAGGCCGCGACGACGTCGGGATGCCGCAGCACGTCGACCGTGTCGCCATCCGCGATGCGGCGGCCAAAATTGAGCACCGTCAGGTGCTGAGCGACGCCCGCGACGAGCGTCATATCATGGTCGATGATGAGGATGGTGAGGCCCTGGGCCGCGATCTTGTCGAGGAGGCCATGAAGGGATTTCTTCTCGCTCGAGTTGAGGCCCGCCGCCGGTTCATCCAGCAGAAGGACAGTCGGATTGCCGGCGAGCGCGCGGGCGATCTCGATCAGCCGTTGATGGCCATAGCTGAAACTTGTCACGAGATCGCCGCAGCGATTGCCGAGCCCGACGAAATCGAGTGCGGCGCGCGCGCGTTCCTCCATTGCCGCATGGCCGCCCTCAACCTTTGTATTGCCATCCCTCTCCGCGCCGATCACGACGTTCTCGAGCGCCGTCATGGAACGGAACAGACGAATGTTCTGAAATGTTCGCCCTAATCCGGCGATCGTGCGTCTGTGCGCCGAGAGCGCCGTCACATCGACGCCGTCGACGAGGATACGGCCGGCGGTCGGGCGATAGAGGCCCGAGACGACGTTGAGCATCGTGGTCTTGCCGCTGCCATTGGGACCGATCAGCGCGTGGACGCCGCCACGGCGCACCGTGAAATCGACGCCGTCCACGGCCTTCAGGCCGCCGAAGTATTTCGCGAGCCCCTTCACCTCCAGCGCGACCGGCGCGCCAGAATCGGCGGGCTGCAGCACGAGGGACCGCGCTGGCGGCGCAGAGGCTGTCGCAGGCCGCCGGAACATCCCGGCGACGAACCCCCAGATGCCGTCGGACATGAAGACGACGATGAGGATCACCGCAAGTCCGTAGATCGCGAGATAGAGCCCAGGCACGCTCTTGAGGAAACGCAGCCATTCGGGAATGAGGATGAGCAGCCCCGTGCCAATCACCGAGCCGACCGGCGAGGCGACGCCGCCAAGAAGCGCCATCGTCAGGAAGACGATGGAATCGGAAAACGCGAACTGATCGGGGCTCACATAGGCGAACCCGCCCGCGAAGAGGCCACCGCCGAGGCCGCCGAGCAGCGCGCAGATCGCGAAGGCGGCGACCTTTGTCCGGTAGACGTCGATGCCAGCGGCGCTCGCCGCGATCTCGTTGTCGCGCACCGCGCGCATAGCGCGGCCAAGCCGCGTGTTCGCGAGCCGCCAGACCAGATACCCGGTAATCGTGAGAACCGCCACCGCGAGGGCTAGATAAGCTTGACCCACGGCGAACAGATCAGGCCGTTTGATCGAACTCACCCCATCGGGTCCATGCGTGAACCGGATCGAGTTGAGAAGGACGACAGTGAGGATCTGCTGGAAGGAGATTGTCACCATCGCGAGGTAATGGCCGCCGAGACGCAACGTCGACAGGCCAAGCAGTCCGCCCGAAACGAGCGCGATCGCCATGCCCGCCGCGAGGCAAATCCAGAACGGGATGTTGTAGTCCGCCGTGCCGAGGCCGACCGCGTAGGCGCCGAGCGCGAAGAACGCCGCTTGCGCCAGATTGATCTGCCCGCACAGGCCGAGCACCACCGACAGGCCGAAAACGGCGATCGCATAGGTCGCGGCCTGCATGAGAATATTGGCGACATAGCCGTCGGTCTTGACGATCGCCGCGCAGGCGACGGCGGCGATCGCGAGAAGCGCATAAAGACCGTGGCCGACGACCGAACGGGAGAGTCCGTACGCGGCTGGCGTCGTGGCGCGTGCGATGTTCACGCCTTCTCCGCGACGCGTTCGCCGAATAGGCCCTGCGGCCGGAAGGCGAGGAAGAGGATGAGAACAAGGAAGGCGAACGCATCCTTGTAGGGCACTGATATATAAGCTGCGCCGAACGTCTCGATGACGCCGAGCGCGAAGCCGCCGATTATCGCGCCCGCAACGTCGCCGAATCCCCCGATTATCGTCGCGGCGAAGGCCTTGAGCGCGATCGTCGAGCCCATCTGGATCGAGACGAACAGGACCGGCGCCACGAGAATGCCCGCGACGCCCCCGAGCACCGCGCTATAGACGAAGGTGATCATGATCATCGTCGCAACGGGAATGCCGAGCAGCGCCGCCATCTCCTTGTCCTGGCTCGTCGCCTGCAGTTTCTTGCCGAGCAGCGTGTGTTCGAAGAACCAGTACTGGAACGCGACGAGCGCGATCGTCACGGCGATGATGAGGAGATACTGACTGTCAAGATAGACGGGGCCGAACTGAACGCCCGGCGTGTCAAACCAGCCGGGCAGAACTTGCGGTTGCGGGCCATAGAGCGCGAGCACCGTATTGGCGAGGAAGATCGACGCGCCGATCGTCGAGATGATGACCGGCAAAAACGTCCGGTTCCGTAACGGATAATAGACGCCGAGATTGAAAATTGCGCCCAGCAGCGCCATCCCTCCAATGGCAAGGAGGAAGGAGAGCCAATAGGGCCAACCAAGATCGACCGCGAAGACGACCATGAGATAGGCCGCGACCATCGAGAATTCGCCCTGTGCGAAATTGACGACATTCGTCGCGCGGAAGATCAGGACGAAGCCGAGCGCGACGAGCGCGTAGATCGCGCCGATGCCGA
>JBEKSH010000268.1:0-5023 GCA_049517235.1 Roseiarcus sp.
GGAGTTGGCCGACCGCTTCGATCTGCCGGTCATCTCCCTCGTCGACACCGCCGGCGCCTTTCCCGGCATCGACGCCGAAGAGCGCGGACAGGCTGAGGCGATCGCCCGTTCGACGGACATGTGTCTGTCGCTCGGCGTGCCCAACGTCGCGGTCATTGTCGGCGAAGGCGGCTCGGGCGGTGCCGTCGCGATCGCCACGGCCAACAAGGTGCTGATGCTGGAGCACGCCATCTACACCGTCGCTTCGCCCGAAGCCTCGGCGTCGATCCTTTGGCGCGACTCCTCGCGCGCCCAGGACGCGGCGATGAACATGAAGATTACCGCTCAGGATCTGCTGAAATTCGGGATTATCGATGGGATCGTGCCGGAGCCCCTGGGCGGCGCGCACCGCAATCCCGACGCGGCGATCGCCGCCACGGGCGCGGCCATCGCCAGCGCCCTCGAGCAGATGGGCAATATGTCGCGCGACCAGGTGCGCGACGCGCGCGCCGCCAAATTCCTGAGCATCGGCCGCAAGGTCTAGGGACGGCAGCCTTAACGACGTCTTCACCATGTTCCCAACAGCGGGGCATTTGCAGTAAGCTCCCGGAAAGGATAATGGTCTTAAATCCGGCAAGGCGAACATTTGGGTTAATGGCCTGCTCAAGCGGGCGCCGAGAGTGACGATCGATGATGAAGGGTTTTTGGGGATCAAGGTTAGTCGCTCTGGGTTTTGCCGCGTCCCTCGCCGCGACGATGGCCGGCTGCGAAGGGGACCAGCTGGCGGGCGGACCCGGCCGCTCGTTGCGTCCGATTCCCCCCGAGACCGTCGCGCTGATGGAGAAGAACGATACGTCGCCTTCTTCGCCGGTTCTCATCCGGACCTATAAAAAGGAAGCGGAGTTCGAGATCTGGAAGATGAGGTCCGACGGGCGCTATGCGCTCTTGAAGACCTATCCGATGTGCCGCTGGTCGGGCCAGCTCGGCCCCAAGACCCGCGAGGGCGACCGCCAGGTGCCCGAGGGCTTCTATCCGATCACCCCCGGCCAGATGAACCCGAACTCGAATTACTATCTGTCGTTCAACGTCGGCTATCCGAACGCCTATGACCGCGCGTTCGGACGCACCGGCGGCACGATCATGGTGCATGGCGCCTGTTCGTCGGCTGGCTGCTTCTCGATGACCGACGCGCAAATCGCCGAGATTTACGCGGTCGCGCGCGAGGCGTTCAACGGCGGCCAGCGCGAAATCCAGATGCAATCCTATCCCTTTCACATGACGGCCGAAAACCTCGCCAAACACCGGCTCGATCCGAACAAAGACTTCTGGAAGCAGCTGAAGGACGGTTCCGATCATTTCGAAGTGACGAAAACCGAGCCGGAGGTCGGCGTCTGCGCCAAGCATTACGTGTTCGGCGCGCATGCGGCCAGCGGCTTGGAAGCGACGGCCCCCTGCCCGCCCCTGCTGCGCGATGAGCAGGTCGAGGCGGAGGTCGCGGTCAAACAGGCGCGCGACGACGCCGCCGTCGCCCAATTGGTGGCGCAGGGCGTCAAGCCGATCGAGCTGGTGTACGAGGACGGCGGTCAAAACGCCTCGTTCGTCGGCTCCAAGGGCGACGTCAGCCGTCCCGACGCGATCACCAGCGGCCCGACCGAAATTGTGCTCGACGAAAACACCGGCAAGCCGATTCCGGCGGTGATCAAAGTCGCGGCGACGAGCGAGGCGCAGCGCGTCGGCGCGGCGCCCGCGACCGTCGCCGCCCCGGCGCAGAACATGGTCGCCCAAGCGCCGGCTTCGGCCCAACCGGCGCCAACCGGCCTGGCGCTTTCGCCGCTTGCGATCGTCGGCGGCGCCGGCGCGTCCAGCGAGGCCTTCGTGAAGAAGTGGCTGAATTTCAGCGCAAAGGACGACGGCGCCGACGCGGTGAAGGTCTACGAGCCCGCGCAGCCCGTCCCGTCCGACGTGCCTCTGCCGCCCCGTCGAGACGCGGCCGCCGAATCGGCGGCCAAGCCGCAAGCTTCATTGAAGGCGCAAGACTTCGCCGCCACGCGCGAAACGGCGCCAGCCCAGGCAAGGCCGATCACGGGCGCGTTCGCTCTGGCGGGCGAGCCTTTGCAGCAATAGCGAACTGACGGCCGTCGTTAGACTCGGCGCTTGGCGGCGCGGGCGACGCCTGCGCGAACAAGGGCCAGAAATTCCCGCGCGGCCTGCTCGCTTGGAAAGGCGCGCGCGGGAATGAACGCCGGCTCACCGGCGCGCGGCCACAGATAAATCATTCCGCCAGCGTCCTCGGCCTCCTCGCAGTCGGCGAACGCCAGACGGCGCGACCCCGCCGCGCTTTCGACAAGCAGGCCGGAATCATCGAGGCGGACCATCGCCTGACCGGCCTTCTGCAAAGCGATCATGGCGGCGAGGCTGTTCTTTCGCGCGCCGCGCAAGCGCCAGTGCGCGGCCATTCTGGAAGCCATGAAGGCGATCGCCCCAACGATCAGCGCCGCTTCGCCAAGGCGGCGGCCAAGCAGTCCGGCAGAGGCCAATATTGCGACGAACGCCACGAAAAGCACGAAACCGACGAGCGGCGCCACATGCGTGAGCGACAGGCGCCCCGACAGCGCGGCGCGCAGGCCCGCGCGGGAAGCGGCGATTTTCGCTTCTTGCGCCGTCAGCGCGAACGCACAGGGTCCCAGGCCCGTCGGGGGGTCGTTTTCGTTCACCGCTCGCCGGGCGCTTGCGTCTGCAGGGCCAGGGCGTGAACCCCTTGCGCCATTTCATCGGCGAGAAGCGCATAAACCATGCGATGGCGCTCGATGCGGCCCTTGCCGGAAAAGCGCGCCGACGCCACCTTTATGCGATAGTGGGTCTCACCCCCCTCGCGCGCGCCGGCATGGCCGGCGTGGCGATGTGATTCGTCTTCGATCTCGAGGCTGGTCGGCGCGAGCCCCGCCTCCAGTTTGGCTATCATGCGGTCCTTGATGTTCATTTTTCAGCCTCGTCCCCTATATATGGTCAGCCTGCGCGAAACGCGATTTCGCAAAGCGCGGCGCGATCTCACCGTGTCGCATTTCGTTCAACCGAATCTTACCCGCTCCGCTTCAGAATATTCGGGGCTTGCCGGTCGACCGGCAGGCGCCTAAGGTCGTGACGATGAATCTCAATTCGCGCCTCTTCGATCGAATCCGGGTGAAGTCGGCGCCGCGGGCCGCCGACCCCGTCGCCGCGCCCTGCAATCACCCGGGATGCAAGGCCGAGGGCGTTTTTCGCGCGCCGATGGGGCGCGAGCGCGAAGGCCAGTATTTCTGCTTCTGCATCGACCATGTCCGCGAATATAACGCGACCTACGATTATTTCAGAGGGATGAACGAAGAGGCCCTTGCGAAATTCCAAAAGGACGACATTGTCGGCCATCGGCCGACCTGGCCGTTGGGCGCAAAGAGGGGCGCGCGCGGCCCCCAACACAACGACGAGACGATCTTTGGCGAAGCGCGCGTCGCTCGCCGACGCGGGGCGGGGCGCAGCGGGCAATACAGGCACGAGCCGCGCTACAACAATCTGGCGCTCAAGGCGCTCGCCGCGCTCGAACTCGACGCGCGCGCCAATGAGGCGATCATCAAGTCCCGCTACAAAGAGCTGGTGAAACGTCACCATCCCGACGCCAATGGCGGGGACCGGTCGTCGGAAGAAAAATTGCGCGAGATCATCCAGGCCTATAACTACCTGAGGGCCAACAAGCTGGTCTGAGGCCAAACGCCGGTTCAGCCTCGGCGCCGGACGGTCGTTCGCCCCGGGGACGGCCGTCGGTCTTTCGTCGCAAGGGAATGTTCCTATAATGCTGTAGGCCCCGCCCATGTCGCCCGGCGGGAACGGAGGATTGATGAAAGTCGCTATGTCGCAACCCCAGACCGCAGCAGCCGACGCGGTCCCCGGCCTGCCTGACACGCGCGTATCCGTGCGAAAACTATTCGGCATCGATTCGGATATGGACACCCCCGCCTATTCCGCGCCCGACGAACACGTGCCCGATTTCGACCCCGACTATTTGTTCGACCGCGACACGACGCTCGCCATTCTCGCCGGCTTCGCTTTCAACCGGCGCGTCATGATCACTGGGTATCACGGCACCGGCAAATCGACGCATATCGAGCAGGTCGCCGCGCGACTCAACTGGCCGCTGGTGCGCGTCAATCTGGACAGCCATGTCTCGCGCATCGATCTCGTCGGCAAAGACGCGATCGTGTTGAAGGACGGCAAGCAGGTCACCGAATTTCGCGACGGCATTTTGCCCTGGGCGATCCAGAGCAATATCGCGTTGTGCTTCGACGAATATGATGCGGGCCGCCCCGACGTGATGTTCGTCATTCAGCGCGTGCTCGAAGTCTCCGGCCGCCTGACGCTGCTCGACCAGCGCCGCGTCATCCGCCCGCATCCGGCGTTCCGGCTGTTCGCGACGGCCAACACGGTCGGCCTTGGCGACACCTCCGGGCTCTATCACGGCACGCAGCAGATCAACCAGGGGCAGATGGACCGCTGGTCGATCGTCGCGACGCTGAACTATCTGCCGCACGACAAGGAGGTCGACATCGTGCTCGCCAAGGCGCCGCACTACCGCGGCCGCAAGGAGGGGCGCGATATCGTCAACAAGATGGTGCGCGTCGCCGATCTGACCCGCAACGCGTTCATCAACGGCGATCTGTCGACGGTCATGTCGCCGCGCACGGTGATCACCTGGGCGGAGAACGCCGACATCTTCAAGGACGTCGGCTTCGCCTTCCGCCTCACCTTCCTCAACAAATGCGACGAACTCGAGCGAACCCTGGTCGCCGAATTCTATCAGCGCTGCTTCGGCGAGGAATTGCCGGAGAGCGCGCTGAACGTGGCGCTGAGCTGAGGGGCCGCCGGACACCCGCGCCGATGCGGCTTCTCGCCCTTTCAGGCAGCCTGCGCGCCGCCTCGACCAATACCGCGGCGCTGGAGGCGCTCAGCCGTCTTGCTCCCGCCGGCGTCGAAGTCACGCTCTATCGACAGATAGGCGCGCTACCCCATTTCA
>JBEKSH010000269.1:0-5022 GCA_049517235.1 Roseiarcus sp.
CTGCCCTATATCGTCGTGCTGACCAATCCGACGACCGGCGGCGTCACCGCTTCCTATGCGATGCTGGGCGACATCCACATCGCCGAGCCGGGCGCGGTGATCGGCTTCGCGGGGGCGCGGGTGATCGAACAGACGATCCACGAACGCCTGCCGGAAGGATTTCAGCGCGCCGAATTCCTCAGGCAGCATGGCATGGTCGACATGGTCGCGCCGCGCCACGAACTGCGGCCGCTGCTGGCCCGCCTGTGCCGGCTGCTGACGCATGCGCGCGAGGCGGGGGCGCCCCAACCGGCGGCGGCCTGAGGCGTCGCTGGGCCGCGCCGGATCGCAAGGCGATCGTCCAGAGGGATGTGACGGCGCGACGCAAGCCGTTGTGCTAAACAGGGAATCAGCTGCGTCGGTCCGCTGCGGACCGATCCGCGGGAGGCAGGAATATCGGCATGAAACAGCAGGACGCGATCGTCTCGCGCTTCGCTCCGCTCCATCCCAAGCGGATCGATCTGTCGCTCGGGCGCATCCAGCGCCTGCTCGCCGACCTCGGCGCGCCGCAGACCCGCCTGCCGCCCGTCGTCCATGTCGCCGGCACCAACGGCAAGGGCTCGACGATCGCCTTCATGCGCGCCGCGCTGGAGGCGGCGGGCAAGCGCGTTCACGTCTACACCTCGCCCCATCTCGTGCGGTTCAACGAGCGCATCCGCCTGACCGGCGAACTGGTCGACGACGAGGCGATGTTCGCCGCCTTCGACCGCTGCGAGGCGGTCAACGCCGGCCAGCCGATTTCGGTGTTCGAGATCACCACGGCGGCGGCCTTGCTGATGTTCAGCGAGGCGCCCGCCGACTACCTGCTGCTGGAAGTCGGCCTTGGCGGGCGCTATGACGCGACCAACGTCGTCGACCGGCCGGCCGCCACGGTGATCACGCCGGTTTCGATGGACCATCCCGAATTTCTCGGCGCGACGGTCGACAAGATCGCCTATGAAAAGGCGGGAATTCTCAAGCGCGGCGCCCCGGCGGTGATCGCCGAGCAGGATGCCCGCGCCCTCGACGTCATCGAGCGCGAAGCCTTGCGCGTCGGCGCGCCGCGCATCGTCGGCGGGCGCGACTTCACCATGCGCGAGGAGAACGGCCGGCTGGTGTTCGAGGACGCCATCGGGCTTCTCGACCTGCCGTTGCCGCGCCTGCCGGGCCGCCACCAGCACGTCAACGCCGCCAATGCGCTCGCCGCGTTGCGCGCGATCGAACCGAACCTCAGCGCGCGCGTCCTGGAGCGCGGCCTGGCGGAGGCCGATTGGCCGGCGCGGCTGCAGCGCCTGCGCTTCGGTCGCCTCGTCGACCTCGCCCCGCCGCGCGCCGAACTGTGGCTCGACGGCGGCCACAACGAGGAAGGCGGGCGCGCGCTCGCCCAGGCGATGGCCGATTTCGAGGAGCAATCGCCGCGCCCGCTGGCGCTGATCTGCGGCACGCTGAACACCAAGGACACCGCCGGCTTTTTGCGCCACTTCAAGGGCCTCGCGCAGGAAACGCTCGCCGTGCCGATATCGGGCGAACACGCAGGCCGGCCGGCCGACGAAGTGGCGGCCTTCGCCCAGAGCGTAGGGCTGAACGCCGCCGCCTGCCAGAGCGTCGAGGCCGCGCTGCGCTTCCTCGCCGCCAGAGACTGGCTCGTCCCGCCGCGCATTCTGATCGCCGGATCGCTGTACCTGGCCGGGGTCGTGCTGGCGGCGAATGGGGCGGTGTTGCGGTGAGGGCGGGCGCGGCGCCCGCTGGACGCCGGTTCGATCGCCCCTTATATGCGCATAGTGGCCTGCATCAGCAAAATTGAAGGGGCTCCGATATTCCCGCCCCCCTTGTGGGGGAGGGTTAGGCAGGGGGGTCGCGCCGCCTTACCCCGTTGAGGCGCAACCCCATTATCCCCCACGGCGGCGCGACCCCCCATCCCAGCCTTCCCCCACAAGGAGGGAAGGGGAAGGCGGGCGGCCTTTCAATGTCGCTGACGCGGACCAATAGTGGTCGCATAGGGGTGAGGCGCATGCGCGAAATCCAACTGAAAGACGCGAAGGCGACGCTCTCGACCGTGGCCGACGACGCGCTGCGCGGCGAGGAAATCGCGATCACCCGGCACGGCCGCAAAGAGGCCGTGGTGATTTCCTGGGCGACGTGGACGCGCCTGTCGAACATCCCAAGCTTCGGGCGTCTTCTCGCCGCGTCGCCTCTTGAGGAGGGCGACATTCCCGAACGGGATCGCCCGCCGCCGCGCGACGCCGGCCTTTGACTTATGCCAACGGCCAAAAAAACTGACCTCTCACGTCATGGCCGGGCTCGTCCCGGCCATCCACGTCTTCCCCCCCCCGAAAAGCGCGGTTCCCTCGGCGAACCGCAGTGTTCGCGTGGATGGCCGGGACAAGCCCGGCCAGGACGCTGTGGACATTTTCCGACAGGTCACGCTCATCGAACCTTGGTATTAATTGATGCACTGTCACCGCAACTACACCGCAACTAGAGCGACTTGCGCATGAGCTCAGCGCCCGCCGCCAGCGCCGCGAGCTTCGCGTAGGCCGTCTTCCTCGGCATCGGGGCCATGCCGCAATTGGTGCATGGAAAGAGGCGCTCGGGCGGAACGTAAGCCATCGCCTGGCGTATCGTGTCGGCGACCTCCTCCGGGCTCTCCACGACGTTCGATGCGACGTCGATCGCGCCGACGAGCACATCCTTTCCCTTCAGAAGCCCGAGCACCTCGATGGGCACGTGCGAGTTTCGGCATTCGAGCGAGACCTGGTCGATCGAACTGCGGGCGATTACCGGAAAGGTCTCCTCGTAATGCCGCCACTGCGAGCCGAGCGTCGCCTTCCAGTCGGTATTGGCCTTGATGCCATAGCCATAGCAGATATGGACGGCCCTCTTGCACTTGAGGCCTTGAGCGGCGCGCTCGAGGGCGGCGACGCCCCAATCGGCCACGTCGCGCATGTAAACGTTGAAGGCCGGTTCATCGAACTGCACGACGTCGACGCCCAGCGCCTCGAGTTCGCGCGCTTCTTCGTTCAACGCCGCCGCGAAGGCGTGGGCGAGCAGCGCGCGATCGCGGTAATGCTCGTCGGCGATTGTGTCGACGATGGTCATCGGGCCGGGAAGCGTGAATTTGAGTTTGCGCCGCGTATGGGCTCGCGCGGCGCCGGCTTCGGCGGCATGCACCGGGCCGTTGCGACGGATGGGGCCTACGACTGTCGGGACTTCCGCCTTGTAGCGATCCGCGCGGATGCCGATCACGGTCTTGCGCGCGAAGTCGATGCCGTCGAGATTGGCGAGGAAGCCGTGCACGAAATGCACGCGCGCCTGCTCCCCGTCGCTGACGATATCGATGCCCGCGTCCTCCTGGAGCTTCACCGCAAGCACCGTGGCGTCGAGCTTGCCCGCCTCAAGCGCCGCGCCTTCGAGCTTCCAGGCCGGCCAGAGGCGCTCCTGCTCGGCGAGCCAGATCGGCTTGGGGAGGCTGCCGGCGACGGTCGTTTCGAACATTGCGAATATTCCCCCCTTGGTGGATGGAGCGCTTCGCGTCTCGCCCTGTCCGTCAGGAACGGCCGTGGCCCCCGAGTTCCCTGCCTTCTCGTCTTCCCCGCGGCGAACCGGCCTCCCTCGCCGCCCGCGATTGGACAAGTTTCAACAGATATTGCAAGAGGCCGGCAAACGCGAATTTCTCGATATCTGTCGCCGGATCGACGCCGCCGCGAGCCTCCCCTACGCCGCCTTCTCCCCCGCCAGCTCACCCGCCAGCGCCCCGGCGATCAGCGCGCGCGTCTCGTCGATCCCGTAGAGCGCGATGAACGAGCCGAAGCGCGGGCCGCGCTCCTCGCCGAGCAGCACCTGGTAGAGCATGTTGAACCAGTCGTTCGAGACGCCCGGCCGCTGCGGCGTCGCGCCCTTGGCGTTGAGGTCCTGGTAGCGGGGGATCGGCCGGGCGAGATCGTAGAGCGCGTGCTGGATGGTCTCGGCGCTCGCGTCGGCGGGCAGAGCCGCCAGACTCGCCGACAGCGCCGCGAGCGCGGCGCGCTCCACTTCGTCGGGCAGGCGATAGCGCTTCTTCGGCGCGATGAAATCGCGGAAGTAAGCGACCGCGTAGACGACGAGGCGGTCCAGCCTCGGGTGGGTCGCCGGCGAAACGGACGGCGCATAGCGGCGCAAAAAGCCCCACAGCACGATCGGGTTGTCGCTGTTGGCGACGGCCGCCAGATTGAGCAGCATGCTGAACGAGATCGGCGTTTCGCCATTCTCGCCATGGGCGAGGCGTTCGGGCGCGGGCGGCGCGCCGCCGTGCACGTGCCAGACCGGATTGCCCAGCCGCTCCTTCCAGTCCTGCCGCGGATAGGCGTCGAGAAAGCCGAGGTATTCGTCGACCGTGCGCGGAATGACGTCGAAATACAGCCTTTTCGCGGCCATCGGCTTCTGGAACATGAACAGCGACAGGCTCTGCGGGCTCGCATAAGTGAGCCATTCGTCGATCGTCAGGCCGTTGCCCTTCGACTTGGAGATTTTCTGGCCCTTGTCGTCGAGGAACAGTTCGTAGTTGAAGCCCTCCGGCGGCTGGCCGCCGAGCGCGCGGGCGATCGCCGACGACAATTTGACCGAATCGATGAGGTCCTTGCCGGCCATTTCGTAATCGACGCCGAGCGCCACCCAGCGCATCGCCCAGTCGGGCTTCCATTGCAGCTTGCACCGGCCGCCGGTGACCGGCGTCTCGAACGCTTCGCCGGTGTCGGGATCGCGCCAGCTGATGGTCCCCGCGCGCGCGTCATGGGCGATCAGCGGAACCTGCATGACGATTCCGGTGCGCGGGTGAATGGGCAGGAACGGCGAATATGTGGCGGCGCGCTCCTCGCGCAGCGAGGGCAACATGATCTGCTGCACGGCGTCGAACCGCGCCAGCATGTGCAACAGCGCCGCGTCGAAACGCCCGGCCTTGTAATAGGCGGTCGCGGACGCGAATTCGTAATCGAAGCCGAACGCGTCGAGGAACCTTTGCAGCCGCGC
>JBEKSH010000270.1:0-5020 GCA_049517235.1 Roseiarcus sp.
CAATGCTACGATAAGCATAGCAGAGGGAAATCGTGATGTCGCCTCGGATCGTCCCGGCTCAACCGCCCTTCGCCGCCGATGTGCAAGCGGCGTTCGATCGCATCATGCCGCGGGGGACGCCGCCCCTGTTGCTGTTCAGGACGCTGGCCCGCGATCCCCGACTGTTCGAGCGGTTTCGCGGCGCCAGCCTTCTCGACAAGGGCAATCTGACGTTGCGTCAGCGCGAGATCGTCATCGATCGCATCACCGCCCTGTCGGGGTCGGAATACGAATGGGGCGTCCACGTCGACTTCTTCGCGGTGAAAGTCGGTCTCGATGAGGCGATGCAACGCTCGCTCGTCCAGGGCGGCGCCGACGACCCCTGCTGGTCCGCCGAGGACCGGCTGCTGTTGCGCGCCTGCAATCAGCTCCACGCGCAATGCGATCTCGACGACGCAATATGGGGCGAACTGCGCGCTGTGTTTAGCGAATTGGCGCTTATGGAAGTCTTGATGCTGGCGGGCTTCTACAGAACGGTCAGCTATCTGACGAACGCCTTGCGGCTGCCACTCGAAACCTACGCGGCGCGGTTTCCCACATAGAGAGCCGCGTATGACCGAAGGATCATTCGGCGCCGTGCCCCGGCGGCGGATCGATCATCGCGCCGTCAAGCTTGTAGCGATCGAGGTAGATCGTTTGCAGTTCGCGCCACCGCGGCATCGACATCGGCTGGGCCGCGCCGTCGAGCATACCCGCCAACCGCTCCAGGTGGACGCGCCAGCCGGGCAGCGCCAGCCCGATCCACACGAAGCCGACGCCCTTGTGCATGAAGATCAGCCTTGTCGCGTCGCCGTCGCGCGTCAATCCGCAGCGCACCACGCTTTCCGGCGCGTCCCCGGTGTCCCAGGTGAATTCCAAGAGACTTGGCGGCCGCCAGGTCAGAATGCGCGAAATCTTGCGGCTTCGCGGCCGCCTTCCGACAGGTCGCGTCCACCGCGTCATTGATGCGGATTTTCGCCACGCGCGATCATGAGGTGGTGCATCTGATGATGCATGCCACGGGTCATCACCCCGATGAACCCGAGCCCTCGCAGTTTCGCGGCGTCCCTGGCCGGGGCCATCACCGTCAGGATGGCGCCGGCGTCCGTTTCGGAGGCGGCGAATCTCCAATCCCCGACGCCGTCCATCGTCGCGGCGTGCGCCGTGACCATGCGTTGGATCGAGTCCTTGACCGGCCCGGCGCCCGTGACCGTGAATCGCATGCCGCCGTCGACCGGCTCGCTCTTCACGTCGGCGCGCAAAGTGACGTTGTCCATGTCGATCAGATGCCGCCGCAGCGCCTCGATGTCGACCTTGCTCCAGTCGGTGGCCGGGTCGGCCTCCAAAAGCTCGACGATTTCCTGAATTGCGGCGAATGCGCCCTGACCGGCCTCCTTGGGCGTCGCGCCCATATTATGCTCGTGACTGGCCTGGGCATAGGCCGGGGCGGCGACAAGCAGGGCGAGAAAACCGACAACGCGCAGCATGGAAGTCTCCCTCAATTGCAAATTTCTTGTCAGTCCAGGTGGATTTCGGCGGCTTCCGCCTCACGCGTCACTCCTCTTCGATCGTCATCAGCCGCGCGCCCTGGCGCACCTGCGCGCCGACGACGGCGGCGATGCGGCCGACGCGGCCGGCGCGCGGCGCGGTGAGCGAATGCTCCATTTTCATCGCCTCGACGATCGCCACGCGCGCGCCGCGCTTGACGATGTCGCCCTCCTGCGCGAACAGCGCGACGAGGCGCCCGTGCATTGGCGCTTCGACCTGGCCCGAGCCGCTCCCCGCCGCCTCCGCCTCGAAGTCGAGCGGATCGACCAGGCGCAGTTTGGTCTGCCGGCCCCGCCGCAGGACGAATATCGCCTCGTCGGTCTCGACGATCGTCGCGGGCGCGGACGCCTCGCCGCCGGGCCGGCGATGATCCGCCCATTCGAGCTTTGTGACGCCGTCGGCGCTTCGCTGCGCCAGGGAAACCGGACGCCCGTCGGCGAGAATTTCGACGCCGACGCTTCGCCGCCCGGTAAGCTGGAAGCTGTCGGCGACACTCCAGGGATCGAAGGAGGCCTTGTGGGTCCGCCGCGCGAGCAGGCGTTCGGCGCCCATCAGCACGGCGTCCGTGTCGAGCTCCCTTGGCGCGGCGCCGAGGCGCGCCAGATTGGCCTCGATGAAGCCGGTGTCGATCGCGCCGGCGCGAAATTCCAGGGCCTCGCACAAGGCGCGCAGCAGCGGCACGTTGGTGCGCGGGCCGGCGACCAGCGTTTCCTCCAGCGCCCGGCTCAAGCGATCGAGCGCCTCTTCGCGGCTCGCGCCATGGACGATGATCTTGGCGATCATCGGATCGTAAAACGGCGTGACCTCGCCGCCCGCCTCGACGCCCGTATCGACCCTGACGCCCTCGCCTTGCGGCAATCGCAGCGCATGGATCTTGCCGGCCGAGGGCAGAAAATCGTGATCGGGGTCTTCCGCGTAGAGGCGCGCCTCCACCGCATGGCCGGTGCGGCGGATTTCGCTTTGCGCGAGCGGCAAAACCCGGCCCGCGGCGACTAGGAACTGCCATTCGACCAGGTCCAGCCCGGTGATCGCCTCGGTCACGGGGTGCTCGACCTGCAGCCGTGTGTTCATCTCCATGAAATAGAAGCCGTCGGGCCGGAGGCCGCGCGAGGAATCGGCGATGAACTCGACGGTGCCGGCGCCGACATAGCCGATCGCTTTGCCGGCGGCGATCGCCGCCTCGCTCATGAGCGCCAGCATCGGCTCCGACAGGCCCGGCGCGGGACTTTCCTCGATGACCTTCTGGTGGCGACGCTGCAGCGAACAGTCGCGCTCGAACAAATGCACGACGTCGCCGCGCGCATCGCCGAAAATCTGCATTTCGATATGACGCGGCCGCTCCACGTATTTTTCGATCAGCACGCGGGAATCGCCGAAGGCGCCTTGCGCCTCGCGCGCCGCGCCATCCAGCGCGGACTTGAAATCGGCGGCCGCATCGACGCGGCGCATGCCCTTGCCGCCGCCGCCGGCGATCGCCTTGATGAGGACGGGATAGCCTATCTCATGGGCCTGCTCCTTGAGAAACTTCGGCGCCTGGTTGTCGCCGTGATAGCCCGGCACGACGGGGACGCCGGCTTTCTGCATCAGCGCCTTGGCGGCGTTTTTCAGGCCCATCGCGCGGATCGCCGAGGGGGGCGGCCCGATGAACACGAGGCCCGCCCTGGCGCAGCCCTCGGCGAATTCCGCGTTTTCGGAGAGGAAGCCATAGCCTGGATGGACGCAGCGCGCGCCGAGCCGTTCGGCCAAGGCGATGATCCGGTCGCCCGCGAGGTAGCTTTCGCGCGCCGCCGCCGGGCCGATTTCATGAGCCTCGTCGGCGAGCCGCGCGAACAACGCGCCGCGATCGGCCTCGGAGAAAATCGCTATCGTGCGAATCCCCAGCCGCCGCGCCGTGCGAATGATCCGGCAGGCGATCTCGCCGCGGTTGGCGATCAGAACGGATTCAAACAAGACGGGTCTCCCGCGCGAACAAACCTACATCCTGAAAATGCCGAACTTCGTCTCTTCGATCTCGGCGTTGAGGCACGCGGAAAAGGCGAGCGACAGGACGCGCCGCGTTTGCGACGGCGCGATGATGCCGTCGTCCCACAGGCGCGCGGTGGCGAAATAGGGGGAGCCTTCGCTTTCGTATTTTGCGCGGATCGGCGCCTTGAACGCGGCTTCCTCCTCGGCCGACCAATTCTTGTTCTCGGCTTCCAGCGCGTCGCGGCGCAGCGTCGCCAGCACACTCGCCGCCTGTTCGCCGCCCATCACGCTGATGCGCGCGTTGGGCCAGGTGAACTGGAAACGCGGACCGTAGGCGCGCCCGCACATGCCGTAATTGCCCGCGCCGAACGAGCCGCCGACGATCAGCGTGATTTTGGGCACGCGCGCGGTCGCCACCGCGGTGACCAGCTTGGCGCCGTCCTTGGCGATGCCGCCCGCCTCATAGTGCTTACCCACCATGAAGCCCGAGATATTCTGCAGGAACAGCAAGGGGATGCGGCGCTGCGCGCAAAGCTCGATGAAATGCGCGCCTTTGAGCGCGCTTTCGGAGAACAGCACGCCGTTGTTGGCGACAATGCCGATCAACATGCCGGAAAGGCGCGCAAAGCCGGTCAGCAGCGTCGTTCCGTAGCGCGCCTTGAATTCGTCGAAAGCCGAGCCGTCGACCAGCCGCGCGATGATTTCGCGCGCATCATATTGCTTGCGCAAATCGACCGGGACGACGCGTTCGAGCTCCTCGGCCGGATAGAGCGGCTCGACGGGCGCGACGATGTCGTGCCCGGCCTTGTCGCGTCGGTTGAGATTGGCGATCGCCCGGCGCGCCAGCGCCAACGCGTGGACATCGTCGCGCGCCAGATGGTCGGCGACGCCGGAGACGCGCGTATGCAGATCGGCGCCCCCGAGATCCTCGGCGGAAACCACTTCGCCGGTCGCCGCCTTCACCAGCGGCGGCCCGGCGAGGAAAATCGTGCCCTGCCCTTTGACGATGATCGTCTCGTCCGACATCGCCGGCACATAGGCGCCCCCGGCGGTGCACGAACCCATCACCACCGCGATCTGCGCGACGCCCGCCGCCGACATATTGGCCTGATTGTAGAAGATGCGGCCGAAATGCTCGCGGTCGGGAAACACTTCGGCCTGATGCGGCAGGTTGGCGCCGCCGGAATCGACGAGATAGACGCAGGGCAGCCGATTCTCGCGCGCGATTTCCTGCGCGCGCAGATGCTTCTTGACCGTCATCGGATAATAGGCGCCGCCCTTGATCGTCGGATCATTGGCGACGATCATCGCCTCGCGCCCTTCGATGGCGCCGATTCCGGCGATCAGGCCGGCGCCGTGCACATCGCCCTCATACATTCCGAACGCGGCGAGCGGCGCGATTTCGAGAAACGGCGAACCGGGATCGATCAGGCGCGCCACGCGCTCGCGCGCGAGCAGCTTGCCGCGCGCGACGTGGCGCTCGCGGGTG
>JBEKSH010000271.1:0-9569 GCA_049517235.1 Roseiarcus sp.
ATTTGGTCACGGGTCCATGCCATTTTTAGATCCTTTGCTTCAACGCGGATTCTGTCCGAAAACTCGCGGCTTTCCGCGGGTCGCGCCTCAAGCGTCGACGCGCTTGCGCGTGGTGCGATGCTCGATCGGCTTGTTCTCGACCGGAACGTGCACGATGCGCTGCACGAAAACGCCCGGCGTGACGATCGTGTCGGGATCGATCGATCCGGGTTCGACGAGATGCTCGACTTCGGCGATGGTGAGCTCGGCGGCGGTGGCCATGTTCGGGTTGAAGTTGCGCGCGGTCTTGCGGTAGACGAGATTGCCCTCGGTGTCCGCCTTATAGGCGTGGACCAGCGCGATATCGGCGAACAGGCCGCGCTCCATCACATAATGCTGGCCGTCGAAGACGCGCACTTCCTTGCCTTCGGCGATGATCGTGCCAACTCCCGTCTTGGTGAAAAAGGCGGGAATGCCGGCGCCGCCCGCGCGAATGCGCTCGGCCAGCGTCCCCTGCGGATTGAATTCCAGCTCCAGCTCCCCGGCCAGATACAGTTGGGCGAACAGTTTGTTCTCGCCGACATAGGACGAGATCATTTTGCGGATCTGCCGCGTCTCCAGAAGAATGCCAAGGCCGCCGCCGTCGACCCCGGCATTGTTCGAGATGACCGTCAGATCCTTGGCGCCCGACTTGCGGATCGCGGCGATCAGCGTGTCGGCGACCCCGCAAATGCCAAAACCGCCTGACATGATCGTCATGCCGTCCCTGATGGCGCCGGCCAGGGCGGTTTCGGCGTCCTTATACACTTTGCTCATGTCAATTTCCCCCGGAGACGTGAAAACCTCGTTCGCCGCCTACGCAACAATCAGGCCAAGCATGGCGCGCGCTTCGCTCGGCGACGCGGGTCGCGCCCCATGCCTGACGCACAGCTTCGCTGCGATTTCGACGAGTTCGGCGTTGCTGCGGGCGAGGCGGTGTTTGTCAATGCGGATATTGTCTTCCAGCCCGGTGCGCAAGGCGCCGCCGTCGCGCGCCAGCACCCAATCGATCACTTCGCTTTGAAAGCGACCGATGCCGGCCGCCGTCCATGTCGCCTTGGGCAGCACCCGCCGCGTCTCGGCGAGCAGGAGGTCGAGCAATGGCTCCTCGCAAGGCATGGCGTTCTTCACCCCCAGGACAAATTGCACGTGGGGGCTCTCGCCGATCAGGCCGCGATCAATGAGACGCCGCGCGCCGTGAATATGCGACAAATCGAAAATCTCGATCTCCGGCTTGATCTTGTAGTCGCGCATTTTCGCGGCGAGATCCTCGACCAGGGCCGGCGCGTTTTCATAGACGATGGCGGGAAAGTTCACCGATCCCGTCGCGAGCGAGGCCATGTCGGGGCGAAGGCCAAGCGCATTGCCCCGCGCCGACTGATCGCGCCCGCGCCCGCCGGTCGAGAATTGCACGATCATGCCGGGGCAATGGCGGCGAACGCCGTCCATGACCTCGCCGAACAACGCCGGATCCGAAGACGAACTTTCGTCGGGGTTGCGCGCATGGATATGGACAAGAGACGCGCCCGCCTCGAAGGCCTGTCGCGTCGATTCGACCTGCTCGGCGGGCGTCACGGGCAAGGCCGGGTTGTCGCTCGTGCGCGCCACCGAGCCGGTAATCGCCACTGCCAACACTACCGGCCGCATACGCGCCCTTTCAAGCCTGCCGGCCGGGGGCGGCAAGACGGTTTGTTCACCCGGCCCATTCCTACCCGATCAAACGCGCGTTGGGTAGGCGTCGCCGCCTCGCTAGCGCGGCCGGCCTGCCGGTCCGCCGCCTGATCCCTCGCGCCGCCAGACCAGCACGAGCGCGCCGAGAAGCGCGGCGAGGCCGAGGAACCCGAGCCCCAGCGGCATCGAGGCGACGCCGACGACGACGCTGGATCCGGTGCGCTTGACGCCGATGTAGTCGGCGCCGCCGTAGCTCGGCGATTCATGCATCGCGATCACGCGCGGCACGAGCGCCGCGTCGCCGTCGCCGACGGCGACCCGACGAACGGTGCCGCCGGTCGACTCGGCGAGCGGGCGCAGTTTTTCCGTCGTCGAGACAACTTCCCTGAATTCGAGCGGGCTGTCCGGGCCGACATTGACCAGCGCTTGTCGCTCGCCGTCGCTGATGCGATAGAGCCCCAAGCGGTCGACCTCGATCGTCGCCCGCGACAGGCCCGGCTCGGCGCTCTTCAACTGCGCCTTGGTCGCCGCGCCGGTCGGCCCGATCACGCTGACTTCGGGAATGTCGCCCTTGAGGCTTTGCCGCTCGATGGTCAGCGCCCGCCCGTGCGCGTTGGCGCGCAAAGCCTCCTCCTCGAGTTCCGGCTCTTTCATCAACCAATGCGCGAGACGGCGCAGCAGGTCGAGATGCGGGCCGCCGCCCTGGTAGCCGCGCGCCCAAAGCCACATCTGGTCGCTCAGCAGCAGCGCCACCCGCCCCTTGTCGGCGCGCGAGAGAATGAGCAGCGGCCGATTCTCGTCGCCCGAGAGGATATTGATGCCGCCGGTGACCTCGGCGCCGATCTGGCGAAACCATGGACCCCAGGCCGGCGGCGAGGCGTCGCCGCCCGCCAACCCGCGGGTGACGGGATGCTTGGCGCCGTCGGCCGAAATGCTCGGGCGGAACGCATGGCTGATCACCTCGCCGTCGGGCTTGGCCGGCGCGAGATCGCCGAGCGGCGAAAAATACAGGCCCTCGGGCGTCGCGTAGTCCGGCCCCTCGGCCATCAGCAGCGCGCCGCCGGCGCGCACATAGGACACGATATTATTGAAATAGACCTTGGGCAGGATGCTCTGGCTGGAATAGCGGTCGAGAATGATCAGGTCGAAATCGCGAATCTTGCGCCCGAACAGATCGGCGACGGGAAAGGCGATCAGCGACAGTTCGTTGATCGGCGTGCCGTCCGTGGACTTTTCCGGCGGCCGCAAAATCGTGAAATGAACGAGATCGACATTGGCGTCCGATTTCAAGAGATTGCGCCACATCCGCTCGCCCTGATGCGGCTCACCCGACACCAGCAGCACGCGCAGCTTGTCGCGCACGCCCTCGACGGTGATCACGGCGCGGTTGTTGATGTCGGTGAGTTCGCCCGGCAGCGCCGCCACTTCCATTTCGACGACGTTGGGGCCGGCGTGTTCGATGCGCACCTTGGCGCTGACCGTCTCGCCGACCATCGCGCTCAGCGTCGCGATCTTCTCGCCGTCGCGGCGCACTTCGATCGCGACGGGCTCGCCCTTGTCGGCCGTATCGAACACGCGGGCGCTGATCGTCTGGTCCTTGCCGACAATGCCGAAGCGCGGCGCTTCGACAAGTTCGATGCGCCGGTCGCGCTCCCCTTCATGGCCGGTGATGAGCGCGTGCAACGGCGCCTTGAAGCCAAGCGCCGCGGCGTTGGCGGGAATGTCATGGACGATTCCGTCGGTGACGAGGATCGCCGCGCCGACCCGCTCGGGCGGAACGTCGCCAAGGCCCGTTTGCAGCGCCGAAAACAGCCGCGTGCCCTGATCGTCGCCATCCGACTTGCCCGCTTCGATGAAACGCGTCTCGACGTTGTCGAGGTCGCCGAGGCGCTTTTCCAGTTCGGCGCGCGCATGCGCCGTCTGCGCGGCGCGGTTGCCGATCGTCTGGCTGCCCGATTGATCGATGACGACCGCGACGACGTCCTTCAGCGGGCGGCGATCCTCGCGGGTCAGCGAAGGATCGAGCAGGGCGAGAAACAACATGCCGAAGGCGAGCGCGCGCGCGACGGCGCCGCGGCGGCGCGCGAACAGCGCCAGCCCGATCGCGATCAGCGCGGCCGCGGCCAGGACGATCAGCGCGGAGCGGGGCAGCAGCGGCGAAAAGGCGATCGAATAGGCGCTCAATGCGAAAGCCTTTCGATGAGATCGCGCGCATGGACCTGATCGGCCTTGTAGTTGCCGGTCAAGGAGTACATCACCAGATTGACCCCGGTGCGAAGGCTCAGTTCGCGCTGGCGCGCGCCGCCGGGGATCAGCGGAAACCGCGGCTGGCCGTCGCTGTCGGCGGCCCAGGCGCCCGCCAGATCGTTCGAGGTGATGACGATCGGCGAAACGCTGTCGCCCGCGCGCGCCGGATGCACCGACGTGTCGGCGGGGTCGGGCGGCGGCAAAGCCTCGATCCATGTCTGGCCGATCGTCGTGCGGCCGACGAATCCGTCGATCAGGTAAAAGCTCTTGGTCACGACATGATCGGGCGGCACCGGCTCCAGTTCGGGCACGTCGACGCCGGCCAGCAGTTTTTGCAGCCAAAGGCCTTCGGGCGTCGGAGGGCCTCCCGGCCTCGCCGTCAGCGCGTCGCGCGTGTCGAAGACGACCGTGCCGCCGCCTTTCATATAGGCCGCGACGCGCGTCACCGCCTGCGTTTCGGGCTGCGGCCTGGCCGCCACGACGGGCCAATAGATCAGCGGATAGAAGCTCAATTCGTCGCGCGCCGGATCGAGGCCGACCGGGTCGCCGGGGGAAAGCGACGTGCGCTGCGAGAGCACCTGCGACAGGTTGGCGAGGGCGGCGCGGCTCGTCTCGTCGACGCCTGCGTCGCCGGTGACGACATAAGCCAGATGGATCGACAGAGCCGCCTCCATATCGCGCTGCGAAATCGCATTCTGTTCGGCGGCGATCGCCCGGCCGCTCATCGGGACCGCGCAGGGGGACAGGAGCAGCAGCGCCGCGGCGATTGTCGCGGCGCGCCGCAGGCCGAACCCGCCGCCCAGCCAGAGGCTCGCGAGGGCGTCCGCCAGCAACCCGAGGAAAGCGGCGCCGAGCAGCCAGGGGCGCAGGTCGAGCGGCTCGGCGACGGCGAGCGCTCCCGGCTGCACGTTCAGCGGCCCGTAGTTCGCCGCGGTCAATTCCTGCGCAGGGTCAAGCGCGTTGACCGCACTCAGCGCGTCGCCCGAGCCATAGAAGCCCGGCGGATGGGCGGCGTCGGCGACGCCCGAAAAATCGGCGGCGATCGGCATGGCGGTCACCGGCGGCGCGCCAAGCGCGCGTCGCCGCCGCGGCGGTCGACGAACCATCCTTGTCCGGCGGCGCCTCGCCGGCGAGCGCGACGATCTTGCGCAGCATGTCGACGAACAAACCCGACAGCGGCAAGTTCGACCAGGTGGTGTCGGCGGTGACGTGGAACAATACGATCAGCCCCTTGCCGCGCCGGTCGGCGGTGACGAGCGGCGTTCCGTCGGCCAGCCGCGCCCAGGTCTTGTCGGCGAGGCCCGGCTCCGGCTCGGCGAGAACCTGGCGCGATATGGTCACTTCATCGGGCGCGGCGAGGCCGAAGAACGGGCTGTCGCGATCGAAAGGCGCGAGCCGTTTGGGCGTCTCCCAGGACAGCGCGCCGCCCAGCGTGCGCCCGCCATGGCGCAGCGCGGTCGGCGTCAGATCATCCGCCGTGGCGGCGAGCCTCGCGCCGGCGAAGCGCACGAGCACGCCGCCGTCCTCGACGAATTTGGCCAGCGCGTCATGCGCCGGCCCGCTTCCCACGCTCATGTCGGCCAGCGCCAGCACCGTCGGCTTCTCGGCGATCAGCCCGACGATGGGATCGCTCGCGCTGTCGCGCCATTCCCGGATGTCGGCGAAGGGGCCAAGCGCGCGCGCCAGATAGTAACTGGGAGCCAGCAGCGGCTGGGCGATGTCGGCGCTGGCGCCCGAGGCGATCGCGACGCGCCGGCGCTTCCACCGTTCGTCCAGCAGCGCGACGGCGCCCGCCGAGCGCTCGTCGGCGACGACGACGCGGGCCACATCGTTGCGCAATTCGATCGGCAGGTCGAATTTCGCCGCCGCCACGCGCTCGCGTCCGAAATCGAACGGCGCCTCGCCAATGGTCAGGCCCTTGGCGTCGAGCGCGCGCAACAGGCCCTTCGGCCGCCCCGACGCATCGGCCCGCAACACGCGCGCCTGCAGGGCGCCGGACAGATTTTCGACGCCGGCCAGCCCCAGCGCGCTCGTCTTGTCGGTGAGCACGGCGACGCTGCGGTTTTTGGCGAGCTCGGCTAGCCCGCGCGCGAAAGCGCTCGCGCCGCCAAGCTCCAGACCATCGGCGATCCACTGGATTTCCGTCCCGGGATTTTGCGCGACGAAGCGTTGGATGGCCGCGAGGGTCCCCGCGCGGTCGGGCGCGAAGGGCGCCGGTTCGAGCGCGCGCAACTTCTCGGCGTTGCCGGCGGGATCGAGGGGCGCGATATCCTGGTCGCCGCGCGAAATCGGGACCAGCGCGGCGGGGCGTCCGGCGCGGCCGGCCGCCGCGAAGCGCTCGCGCGCCGCCGCGATCCGGCGATCCCAGTTCGGCACCGCCGGCCAGCCGTCGTCGATGACCACGAGCAGCGGCCATGGCCCGCCGCCAGGCAGCGCGACGGCGTTCCAGATCGGCCCCGCCATCGCCAGAATGACCGCGGCGCAGATGGCGATTCGCAGCAGCAGCAGCGGCCAGGGCGTCCGGTGCGGCGTTTGATCCTTGGGATCGAGGCCGAGCAGCAGGCGCAGCGGCGGGAACAGGATTTCGCGCGGGCGCGGCGGCGTGACGCGCAGGAACAGATACAGCGCCGCGAGCAGGACCAGAGCGGCGAGAGCGGCGGGCGCGACGAAGGTGAGCGGCAGGCCGAGCATTTCAGGCGCCTCGCGCCAGGCGGGAGGCCGCTGGACCCGCCTCGTTCGCGCCTTCGAGGCGCATGCGCAGGGCGAGCAGCGCCTGCGCCGCCGGCTTGTCGGTGCGATGCAGCGCGAAGTCCCAGCCGCGCGCCGCGCAGGCGTCGCGCACGGCGTCCCGGTGGCGCGCGAGCCGCGCCAGATAGGCGTCGCGCAAGCCTTGCGCGCGCGGCGCGCGAAGGCGCGTCAACCCGTCCGCGCCGATGAACTCCGTGTGCCCCTCGAATGGAAACGTCTCCTCGATCGGGTCGGCGATCATCAACGCCTGGCCTTGGGCGCCCTGCGCCGACAGCGCGTCGATGGCGCCGCGGATCGCCGCCTCTTCGCTGAGGAAATCGCCGATCAGCACCACTTTCGAGCGCGCGGTCAGCGGGACGTGCGGCGGCAACGGCGACTGGGCCGCCGAAAGGCGTTCATCGAGCGCGAGCGCCTCGGCGAAGCGCTCGATGACCCCGCGCGTCGCCAGCGGGCGGGTCAGGCCGATCAGGCCGACCCGCTCGCCCCCGCGCACCAGCAGATCGGCGGCGGCGAGCCCGAGCACCGTCGCGCGCTCAATCTTCGAGGCCTGCGCGAGCTGTGAAACGAAGGCCATTGACGGCGAACGGTCGATCCAGATCCAGACCGTGTGCGCCGCCTCCCATTCGCGCTCGCGCACATAGGCGCGGTCCTCCCGCGCCGAGCGGCGCCAGTCGACGCCGCCGGCGGGCTCGCCGGAAATGAACGGACGAAACTGCCAGAAGGTCTCGCCCGGCCCGGCGCGCCGGCGCCCGTGCACGCCATACATCACGCTTTGAGCGACCTGCCTGGCCGCGACGATGAGGCTTGGCAGCCGCGCCGCCAGCGTCGCCGCGTCGCGCCGCCAAAGCGGGCTCGCGCGGTCGGCGGAGGAAACGCGAAGGGCGCCGGCCATCCCTCAGCGGACCGTTTTGGCGACGAGGCGCCCGATCAAACGGGGCAAGTCTTCGCCCTCGGCGCGCGCGGCGAAAGTCAGCGCCATGCGATGTTTGAGCACGGGCTCGGCCAATGCCGCGATATCGTCCTTGGAGGGCGAAAGCCGTCCGTCGACGAGGGCGCGGGCGCGGGTCGCCAGCATCAGCGCCTGCGCCGCGCGGGGACCAGGCCCCCAACTGATATGTTTGGTGATTTCCGGGTCGCCTTCGCCTGGGCGCGCGGCGCGCACGAGGTCGAGTATCGCCTCGACGACGCTCTCGCCGACCGGCGCGCGGCGCACCAGCCTTTGCGCCTCCATCAGCTCCTGCGCGCTCATCGCGGCTTTGGGCCGCGCCTCCGTCTCGCCGGTCGTTTCGATCAGGATGCGCCGCTCGGCGACGCGATCGGGATAGCCGACGTCAATTTGCATCAGGAAGCGATCGAGTTGCGCTTCGGGCAGCGGATAGGCGCCCTCCTGCTCGAGTGGATTTTGCGTCGCCAGGACGTGGAACGGGCGCGGCAGATCATGACGCAAACCGGCCACCGTGACGTGATGCTCCTGCATCGCCTGCAGCAGCGCCGACTGCGTGCGCGGGCTCGCGCGATTGATCTCGTCGGCCATCAGCAATTGCGCAAAAATCGGGCCCTTCCTCCATCACTTCCGAGCCCAGGATGTCGGAAGGCATCAGATCCGGCGTGAACTGGACGCGCAGCGAGTTCAATCCGAAAACCACGCCGAGCGTCTCGACGAGTTTGGTCTTGGCGAGGCCCGGCACGCCGATCAACAAACCGTGACCGCCCGCCAGCAGGGTCGTCAGCGTCCGTTCGACGACCTGCTCCTGGCCGAAGATCACCGCGCCGATGGCGGCTTTGGCGGCGGCGATTCGCTCCATCGCGGCCTCGGCGCTGCGCGCGACGCCCCCTTCGAAGTCGGAGACTGCGGCGTCCTGGATCGGGCTCATGTCTTCTCCACTGCGGGGCGGGGCCAAACGATATTTCCTCTTTCGCGATCCGCCCATTAGATTGGGGCGTCGGGCGGTTCTGTCGAACCGCTATAAGCAGAACAGATGCTTGCCCGCAAACAGGCGCGAGATTATGGCGAACGCAGGTCCGCTACCGGATGACCCCATGCCGCCCCCAGAAAAACTTCTGCGCGGCATGGAGGGCCTGGCCGCCGCGCGAAAGCGCGGTCCGGCCCCCGTCCACCAGTGGAATCCCCCCTTTTGCGGCGATATCGACATGCGAATCGCCGGCGACGGAACCTGGTTGTACAGGGGCTCGCCGATCGGCCGGGGGCCGCTCGTCCAGCTGTTCGCCTCCATTCTGCGCCGCGACGAGGACCGATTCGTGCTGGTCACGCCGGTCGAGCGGGTCGGCGTGCAAGTGGACGACGCGCCTTTTGTCGCGGTGGAGCTCATCACCGGCCATGCAAATGGCGCGCCAAGCCTGACCTTTCGCACCAATGTCGAGGATTTCGTCACCGTCGACAAGGATCATCCGCTGCGCTTCGAGCGCGGCCCCTCGGGCGGGCTCAAGCCCTATGTGCTGGTGCGCGGCGGTCTCTGGGCGCTGGTCAAGCGCGCGCTGTATTACGATCTGGCGGCGCTTGGCCGGACTCAGGCGTGGGAGGGCGAGGATTGGTTCGGCCTGTATTCCTGCGGCGTTTTCTTCCCGATGGACAAGGCGGCGGAACTGGAAGGACTTTGAACATTCCAATCCGGGCCCGTTTCTCGATCGAGGACTTGCGCGCCAGAGCCCATGCGCGCCTGTCGCGTGAGCTTCCCGCCGATGCGCTGGACCCGGCGCATCCGCCGCCGCGCGGCGACCATGTCCTGAATTCCCCGGCGCCCGAAGCGCATGTCGTCGCAAGGGCGCGCCCGGCGGCGGTGCTGGCGCCGATCGTCGCGCGGACCGACGGGCCGACCGTCCTGCTCACCCAGCGCGCGTCCCATTTGCGCAGCCATTCGGGCCAG
>JBEKSH010000272.1:0-5007 GCA_049517235.1 Roseiarcus sp.
TTCCTTCGGAGTTCCTGAATTGTCGACTTGATCTGCTTCGACGTAAAGCTTTTCGGCTTGCTCTTTGGCGTGAGGATTGTCACGCCATCGGAGAGTTTTCCGGCAACCTTATAATGCCCCGAGGACACATTCTTCGGGGATCTGGTAGAGGCGGTCTTTTGGGTGCGTAACTTCGCCATAGCTCTAATGTGTCATCTCCCTGGCGGAAAGACAAGATGGACGCCCACTCACTTTGAGGGGGATTGGCCAGACTCGGGTCTCCGCCAGAACGGTTAGCCGAATAATCGTTCCCCACCCCGAGCACATCAAGGCCAGGGCGCGAAGCGTCCAATCCCGCCCGCTACGCGATGCCCGCGCAGCGCATGGTATGCTCGCCGCATGACCATGACCGCCCGGTTGGCGCTGATCCTTGGGAGCGCCGTCGTCTATCTCGCCCTCGCCGTGCTCGGCTGGGGTGGGCTTGACGCCTTCTTCTCCCACCCGGCGCGCATTGCGATCGCGGTCGTCCTGTTCGCCTTGGCCGGCGTATCGCTGTTCGCCGGCGGAAATCTCAGTTCGGGCGTGCGCGAGGACCGCGGCAACCGCTGGGTCATCGGCGTTTTCGCGGTGATCGGGCTGCTCGACGCCTATCTGCCGGCCTGGACGGATCGGATGGAATTCTGGACCCTCGACGGCGACGCGGTTCGCTGGCTCGGCGTCGTTTTGTTCGCGGCGGGCGGGGCGTTGCGGCTGTGGCCGGTGTTCGTGCTCGGAAACCGGTTCAGCGGGCTGGTGGCGATCCAGCCCGGGCATGCGCTGGTCACGTCAGGCGTCTTTGGCGTCATCCGCAACCCGAGCTATCTCGGGTTGCTCGTCAATTCGCTGGGCTGGGCGCTCGCCTTTCGTTCGGGAATCGGCGTGCTGCTCACCGCGCTGCTTATCCCGCCGCTCGTCGCGCGCATCCGCGCCGAAGAAAGCCTGCTACGCACGCAGTTCGGCGCCGAATACGACGCCTATTGCGCGCGGACCTCGCGGTTGATTCCCGGGCTCTATTGAGCGCAGATCAAATCTACCGTTTGGTGAGGGTCGCGGACGCGTAACCATTGCGGCCGTGATAGACGGCCGACGCGGCGACATCGCCCGTCTTGGTAAGCGTCATATTGTAGTGATCGCGATCGCCAAACGAGACATTTCTGGCGTCCAGATTGTTGTACTGGATCGGCATGGGCGCGCCCATGAACATATATTTGACGACTTTATTCCTTGCGATGATGACCGAGATGGCTGAAGTATTGCCGAGCGTCCCGGTCCAAACGCCGTCCCACGGCCCATTTTGATCCGCGTGAGCGGGCTGCCCGGCAAACAGAAACGCCAGCGGCGTGGCGATCAGAAAAAGCCGGCGACCGACCGTCGTCATGGAGGCCTCCTCGCGGTTCTCCCGTTCGCCGTTGCGAACATTCGAACGCAGGTTCTCGCCCCCCGCTTTGCGCAGAATGATCCCTGCGACCGCGATGGGTCAACTAAACAATATTTGAGGGTCCGCCGGCGGGGTCACACCGGCGCGAGAATCGCAAAAACGCTCACCAGGGCGAGCGCGACCAGTCCCAACGCGACTTCGGCGAGGCTGGCGATGGTCAGCGCGCGCAGCGCGGCGGCCGGTTCCGTCTTGATGCGCGGCGTCAGAACATAGCGATTGAACAGGGCGATCCCGATCATCGCCGCGACGATTGCGATCTTCGCCGCCAGCAGCGTCTGATAAGGCGACGAGAAATCGGTCGGCCAGACGCCCAGTGTCAGCGCCGTGTTGGCGACGCCGGTCAAAACGACCAGCGCGACGACGAAATGGCCGAGCCCGGAGAAGCGGCGAAGCGTGGCGGCCGCTTCGGCGCGCAGCCGCGCCTCGCCGTCATGGCGCCGCAGGCACAGGACCAGCGGCGGCAGGCCGCCGAGCCATGCGCCCGCCGCGAGCAGATGAACGGCGTGATTGAGACGGTGCAGCGCGCCGAGCAGCCCGGTTTGTATCGTGGCATGGCCGACCAGACCGAGGCTCGCCAGCAGCAGCGCGGCGGTCAGCGCGATGAAGCCGAAGCGGTCGCGCCGGCCGATCGTCAGCCCCGCCGCGAGGACCAGGGTCAGACCAATGCGCCCGAGCCAGACGCGGCCGAACGCGGTGTCGAAGGCGACGGCGCCGACGTCCGAAGGATCGACCGTTTCGGCCCAGCCCTCGCTCATCAGCCCGGCTTCGAGCGCCAGCCAGGCCAGGGCGCTGACCGCGGCGACGACGATCGCCGCGGCGATCATGCGCCGCACCGGCCCGGCCAGCTCGCGCGCCAGCCCGGCGGGAACCAGCGCCCACAGAAAGACGCTGGCGCCGAACAGCAGCATGGTCGCGGCGAAATGCGACAAGCGGCAGATGACGAGCGCCGTCAGCATGGGCCGGCTACCACTTGGCGGCGACGCCGCAAGTCGAGCGGTTCCAGCGTCCGCCTTGCCGGCGAGCCGGACAACGCCGATCGCAACAGCCGGAAAGGCCGGAGCGGCGAGCCCGCAGCGAGTCTGCGGCAGGCATGCCCGTCTGCCCGTCGAACCGCGATGCGCGGCTTGGCGATCTTCCCCCTTCGCGCGATCACATTTTCATCCCCTTCATGGAATCCTGCGGTTTGGACGCGCCGCCCGGGCCCGCGTCGCCGACGCCGCCGACCTGGAACTCGACGGCAATCGATCCGGCATGCTCGAACACCAGAGTCGCCTTGAGGCTCTCTCCCTTTTTCAGGGGCCGCTTCAGCTCGGTGAACATCAGGTGATAACCCTTGGGCGCGAGCGCGACTTGGCCATTGGCCGGGATCTCCAGACCCGATTTCAATTCGCGCATGCGCATGATTCCGTTGTCCATCGTCATTTCATGAACGGCGACTTCGCCGGCGAAATCCGCGGAGCCGCCGACCAGTTTGTCGGGGGTCGCGCCGTGATTGTGGATGACGAGGTAGCCGGCGCCGACCGCCGCCCCGTTCGGCGTGGCGCGCGACCACGGCTTGTCGATGGTGATGTCGCCGGCCTTGAATTCCTGGGCGATGGCCGGGACGACGGTCAGCGACAGAATTGCCGCAACAACGATGGAATGAAAGCGCGCCATGATTTTCTCCTTGATGGTCGATTGGGAAGATTTGAGGCGTCCGCTCAGGGCGCGACAGTGAAGTTGAAGGCGCCCTGGGTGCGATGCGTATCGACGGACACCGCATGCCATGTGACGGTGTAGACGCCGGGTTTGAGCGCCTGCCCGATCTTGACGACGAGCACGCTGTCGTCGGCGGGATCGACGCTGGGCTGCCCGGTCGGCTGCGCGACGCCCGCCTCCGTCGTAAGCGTGATCCCCGAAAAGCGCGGCTCGACGCCTTCGCTGAACTTGAGCCTGATTTCAGTCGGCGCCGCAATCGCCGTGCCGCCGACAGCGGGAACGGCCTTTTGGAGCTGCGCGTGGGCGAAAGCCATCGTGGCGGACAGGGCGAAGGCGAGCGAAGCGAGAATTCTGGAGATTGATCGGCGTGACATGGCGAACCTCATCAAAACAGCGGTTTTCCCAAGGAATTGGGGAAGATGTCGTCGAAGAAGAAATGTAATTCGGCGACGGCGCCGACGCGCCTGCCGCTTGCCGCATTGGCCGGCACGAGGGCCTCGACCGCGATCTGCCAGGCATCGGCCATATAGATGACGCCGGGCTGTATCGTGCCGGTCGTGACCTGACCCCCGGGCGGCACATTGCCGACGGGCGTCTGAAAGGCGAATTCGGTTATCGGCACGAGACGCCTGAGGAAGTCCGAGCCGCCGACCTCGCTCACATTGGCGTTCATGTAGGGCAGGCTGTATTGCAGCGTGAAGCCCCAGTTGAACACCGTCGGGTTGAGCGCGACGTTGAGGCTCGGGTTGCCCGAATCATCGTAAACGATCGAGGACGTGCGCGGCTCGCTCGGGATCGAGAGGCCGAACTGGGCGGTTATCGCGAAGGGGCGCAAGATGTTCAGGCTGGCGGGCAGATCGCCAAAGCCCTTGCCGATGTCGATGACCGGCGTGAACGTATTGAACGGGTCGGAAAAGTTCTTCGTGCCGGTGTAGGCCCATGTCGCATCCAGGCCGACCGACGCCATGAACTCGTGGGGAGCGTTGACGTAGAAATTGTATTTCAGCTCCGTATCGATGTTTCCCCAGCCGTTGCCGCCGGGATTGAGCCAGGTCTTGCCATCCGAAACGGAAATCCCGAGACCCTGGACAATGGTCTTCGTATAGCTGAACGACGCGTCGAATTCGCGAGTCCCGTCCGAACTCTGCGGCGGGATGGTCAACGTCGGCAGCGCGAGTTCGTCGCCGACGCCGGGATCGTCGATGCCAAGCGTTGCGGGAAATATGCGGTTGCCGGCGATCGCATGAGCGAAGGCGGGCGCGAGGGGCAAAATGGCCGCGCCGGCGCCGATCGCGCCGGCGAGCGCCCAAGAAGTCTTGGAAAGCATGAAAGTCGCCTTGATCTGAACGAGGAATTGACCGCGAACCCTCTCCCCCGGGAGAACCGCCGCGTGCGGGCAATGTCAGGTCAGGCGGATATCGGCGGCCCTCTCGGTTGCGCGGCGGCGACCGCCCGCGCTTCGGCGAGGCTCGCATCGGCGGGGACGCTCAGCGGTTTGGCGTATTGCGCGAATGGGACTGGAAAGGCGTGGCCCGGCGGCGCGAGGGCCGAATGCCCGGTCAATTGGCGAAGCGCGCAATCGTCGCAACATTTGTGCGGGTCGTGCGACGGCGATCCCGGCGCGGAGGCGTCGTCACGCACGCAAAGCGCGACATTGGGACCGAGCAGCGCCTTGAGCGCGCCCAACGCCGCCGCGGCTTCCGCTTCGCTTGGGCTCGCCATCGCATGAGTCTGGACGGCGGACGCGAGTTGAACGACCAGCGCGAGGACCGCGATCCAGGCGATAAAAACTGAACGAACCGACCCTCGCGCCGCGCGGCCATGCCGGCGCCGCCATGATTTCGGTCCGTGGT
>JBEKSH010000273.1:0-4999 GCA_049517235.1 Roseiarcus sp.
CCGAATGGTTTCCCCGCCTTCACAAGACCGTCGATCTGATGGCGATCCCGCCCGGTCCCGAGGACGTATTTCTCGCGCTACGCGGCCTGCGCACGATGGAGCTGCGGCTGCGCGAAGCCGAGCGCCAGGCGCTCGCCCTCGCCCATTGGCTCAAGGGGCGCGCCGAAGTGCGGCGCGTCATTCATCCGGCGCTGTCCGACTATCCCGGCCACGAAATCTGGAAGCGCGATTTCACCGGCTCCTCGGGGTTGTTTTCGATCGTGCTGAATCCGGTCTCCGACTCCGCGGTCGCCGCGATGCTCGACGGACTCGAATTGTTCGGCATGGGCTATTCCTGGGGCGGATTCGAAAGCCTGGTCGTCCCGTTCGATTGCGCGGCCTACCGCACCGCCACGCGCTGGGCGCCGGGCGGTCCGACGCTGCGCTTTTCGGCCGGCCTCGAAGACATCGAGGATTTGAAGGAGGATCTCGATCGCGGCTTCGCCAGGCTGCGCGCCGCCGCCGGGCGAGCGTGAGCCGGCCGCGCGAAAGCGCCGGGAAACGCGATTTCAGGCGCGACTTCGATTGATGATCGCCGCAGGCGCGGGCGCGTCCGTTCGTCCGGATAAGTCTCGATCGGCTTGATGAGGCGAGGCCGCCCGGCCGCTTCGCGATCTCCGCGCCGCCGCCGCGCTTCAGGAAGATTCCAGGCGGCCGCCGGCCGCCGCGCCGGCTCAACGATAACGCTGGATCTCGCTTTTGCGCTGATTCTTGCGCGCCTTGCGCGCCGCGTAACGCGCGTCGCGCTCGATCTTGCGCTCGGCTTCCAGCGCCGCCTCGCGTGCGAGCTTCTCGGCATGGGCGATTTCGCGGGCGATCGCCTCGGCCTTCAAGGCCTCTTCGCGCGCGCGCTGTTCGGCCGCCAGTCTCACCGCGAGTTCGGCCTCGGCGGCCGCCTTCTGCGCCTGGCGCTGCGCGGCGCGCAGCTCGCGCGCTTCAAGCACCGCGCGGCGCTTGGCTTCGCGCTCGATGACGACGGGATCGCTGGGATCGTATTTCGTCTTGGCCAGGAATTTCTCCGCTTGCGCTCTTCTGGCGTTCGCGGCGGCGGTTTGTCGATCTTGAAAACTGTTTCCGCTGAAAATTGACATCTCGTTCCGTTGAACTTGTTGGCGTGCCGAGCTCTTGCCATAGAGCGGGAAGAACGGCAACAGCGAAGGCTGCATTGCAGCAATGCGCGGGAGGTACGGCCTGTCCGGAGCGGCGAGGCCGCCGGGAATCGCCGGCCGGCTTCGCGCAGAACCAGGGCGCAAATTGACCCCCGCGCAGCGATGCGCCGAGGCCAACTTCACAGCGGCCGGGTCTTCATGTCGCCGCGCGTGTCAGGCGCAGTGCAGGCGTCGCCAATTGCCGCACCTGCAATCACTATAGCCCGGCCAATATGAATGGCCGATGAAGCGCCCAGGCGCGCCGCGCGCAAGAAATAGCAAAGAATTTTGCGTCGGCCTCAAGGGTCCGACGATCGAAAGCGTGGAATAGCGCAGTGGTCGCGCCGGTCGCGTGGCCGCCTTAGTTCCGGCGCCTCACGACGCGCGCCGCAGGTCCGGCTCCCTTCGAGCGTCGCCTTTGTCATCAAGCGCCTGCTTGATTTGCAGAACGAAGCTGATGATCTTCTGGACTCTTGACAGTTCTTGCTCGTTCTCGGCGGCCAAAAGCATTTCCGCCACCTGGGCGGGGGTGCAAGAATGGAAGTGCTCCATCGGCCATTCGATCACCAGCACGGCGTCTATTATTTTCCTGGCCTCGGAATTGCTCGCTGCGCGGCCTATTTCGGCGCCTGCGAGCGGCGACCCGGAGAAAATCGGGCGCATCGGCTGCGCCGCCCGCATAAACTCCTCGGGGTTAGAGTGCTCGATCATGGCGGGCGGCGGCGCAAACCGCGCCTGACTCTCGCCAATCGACGCCGCATCGCACGGTTCGGCTATCTTCGCGGCCGCCTTCGCCAATCGCCGCGCCTCCTTGCCCGCGGCGAGCCGCTCTTTAACTTCCTCGCGGCTGATGCTTTGGCCGGCTACGGCTCGCTCCAAGAGCTCATTTCGGATTTCGGCGGGCGTCGACTTGGCGGCGAGCGCAGCCGCCGTGCCGACGTCCAAATCCGCAAAATTTGCGGTTTTCCCCTGAAAGAACCGCGCGATCGACATATAATTGTTGGCCGTCCGTTCGCTCCACCGAAACTCGGCCTGCAACCATGGCAGGAAGTTGCCGTGCCCAAGCAGCTCCTTCGCCCTTAACAAATCGGCGCCGATCTCATAGACGGCTTCCAGGTGCCGCCTATGAGTCGCCCTGATCCGCGAGACCAGTTTATTGATCTCGGCGACATTTTCGGCCGGCACGGCGGCGTAATCAAAGTCCGTCTCGGACAAGCCTTTGCCGAGCGCGGCCATGCGCGCGATTTCCTCAGCCGCCGTCCCGTCCTGCGGACGCCGGTCCCATTCGTCGTCGCGCGGCGGCGCCGGGCCCGGGTCATAGGCGGGCCTCGTGTGCAGACGCGAGAGAGTGAATGCCAGGATGGGCTCGCTGATCGCCATGGGGGAGCGGCTTTCTTGATAAGCTGTCTGCGTTGTTCTATCGAGCCGACAAAATCACCGCATGGGTATTAAATTTTCAGAAACTAGCCGAAAGTTTCGCTCATGTGGCTAATTTACTCTGCGCAACGTCTGACAAATATTATGCAAAGCCCGAGATGTTAATTGACGTGCGCATGGACTCTGGAGATCGGCGACCAGGGCGAGCGATTGAGCGCGCCGCGGGCGGAACGCGTGGCGCCCCACTCGTCGCCCGTGACGTTCTTCTCGCAAGTCAATTGGTTCTAATGCTTCTCGTAACCTATTGATTCGGCTGGCGGCTCCGGCAGGGCTCGAACCCGCGACCTGAAGTACCCAAGACTTCCGCGCTACCGGGCTGCGCTATGCCCCGACTGACGAAGCGTGGCGCCCGGGATTGGCCATATCCGTGCGAGCTGGAAATCGCATCCCCGCATTTCCAGCGCGCGGTCGCCAGAGGGCGCCTTCCAGACCAAGCCTTGATCGTCCGAGGAAGGGTTCCCGGTATTGCGACAATCTGAACCACTGGCGCAGCCATGTCATTGATTGATATGGTCTGACGGACGGCCCCATCGGTCATCGGGCTCTCCCACCCTCCAACGCAAGTTCACCATGCCGCCGAAGACCTTCGTCATCAATCTTGACAGAGCGACCGCGCGCCTTGAGGCGATTGCATCGCAACTCGATGCGATCGGGCTGTCATTCAACCGCATCGCCGCCGTGGACGGGCGCGCCCTTGATTCGGACTCTCTTAAGCGGCTGGCCCCTGATCCAAGGAGCCGCCCCCAAGCGCGCAGACTCACGCCCGGCGAGATTGGCTGTTTGGCGAGCCATCGCGACGCGTGGCAAGAGCTTGTGGATTCCCGCGTCCCTTGGGGGTTCATATTGGAGGACGACGCTATTCTTGGGCCAAGAGCGCCCGATGCGCTCGAAGTATTTGCGAATCAGACGTTCTTCGATCTCGTGAAACTCGAAGGCATTACTTACAAGGCTCGCCACAATTTCGGAGCCGAGATGGTCGCCGGGCCGCCCGCTATCTATCTGATGGAGACCGTATCGGGGGGTACGGCGGCCTATGCTTTAACGCGGCTGGGCGCGCAGAAGCTTCTTCGCATCACGGCACCGATGAACCGGGAAGTTGATCGCTTTATCCGCGCCTATGGTCTCACCGATCTCGTTGTGGGGGAATTTCGACCGTTTCCCGCTCAACAAGACCGCGCGGAAAGCTATGTCGGCGGCGCACGCCTGTCGCGCCCACCCGCTCCGCTTCCCGATCGCCTGGTCCGCGGCCTCCTGAAGGCTCGTAGTTCGCTGACGCGACGTTTGCGGTGCAAACATCTTCTCGGCGGCAAGCCGCTTGTGGCTGTGACCATGGAAGGAAGCTCGCCCTCCGTGTTTGGGAGCGAGATTTGATTTGCGCCATTCGGTGAACTCGAAATCCTCTCCAATGGGCGATGCATTTTTGGAAAATGTTCCGGACTGGCGGGGAGGCTGCTTCGCCTGACCTTTGAACGGCATTTCGCGAGCACGCCGACGCGGACGCTATCGCCTTGTCGATAGTGCGCCGCCTTTGGCCGGGCGGCGTTGGCCAAGCCCGATGCGAATGACGATCAGGCGGGCGTAAAGAACGGTCGCGCGTCACCCCAACTGTCGCCCACAGCGCCTGCGGGGCAAAACCATTCGTTCGTGATTTTCTTGCGAGCTATTGTTTTGCTGGCGACTCCGGCAGGGCTCGAACCTGCGACCTGCCGCTTAGAAGGCGGCTGCTCTGTCCAGCTGAGCTACGGAGCCTTGACGCCGCGAACGCCGAAACGGCTAATGCGACCACGGAACGGCGCGATTGGTTCTGAAATTATCGGAATAGGAGGCGACATTGCGGACCGCATTCTTCGGCTCCTCGACGCGGTAGGCGACGCCATTGCGCTGCGCGTAGGCGATCGCCTCTTCCTTGGTGTCGAAGCGCAACTTTATTTGCGACTTCATATCGGTCGAACTGGTCCAGCCCATCAGCGGTTCGATCTGGGGCGCCGCCTCCGGCTCATATTCCAGCAGCCATTTGTCTTTGGCTTGGCCCGACTGCATCGCGGTGCGGGTGGGGCGATAGATTCTTGCGGTCATGGTTTTGCCGTCGCGCTTGCCTGTGATGAAAGCCAATCGTCGTTTCGTGGCGCCGTCTTGCCCGAAAAATGTGAAACTTTCGAAAATCCCGCGCTCTGGTCGGCGCGGCAGGGTTCGAACCCGCGACCCGAAGCGCCCAAGACTCGTGAGATGGGCTTTCCTATGCCGCCGCGCACCTTAACCTCGTTGATTTCCCTGCTGTTTTGGCGCCCATTTGCTGCCAATGACGCCTTTTCATTGCGGTCGCGCGGTCGCCGTGGGTTCGGGGCGGCCACAACTCTCAAAATCAAATCGGACGC